>JALSGW010000270.1 GCA_026982585.1 Alphaproteobacteria bacterium
GTGAGCCAGTGGACGAAGCGCTCGAAAAAGCCGAAGCGCGGGATGCGGATGCCCGAGAAGCCGCTTTCCACCCGGATGCGCCCGCGCAGCGCGAAGAACACCGCGAGCAGCGCCACCACCAGCACCAGGAACCAGCCGGCGTAGAACCGGTACGGGCCCTCCCGCACCGTGCGCCAATACTCGCCCTCGCTTTGGATCAACTGGCCCGCGAGCGGATCGGGGATCGGCACGTCGCCGAACTCGCCCACCCGGATGCGCCGCCACACGTCGCTGGCGCTCGGCTGCGGCGCCACGTTCACCGGCGGGTTGCGCTTCTCCGCCTCGAACAGCTCCGCCTCCTCGGGCGGCCGCACGGTGGGCCGGGTCGGCTCCTGCTGGGCGAACACCGCGAACAGCGGCACCAGGAACAGGCCCAACAGCGCGCCCAACGCAAACGCGCGCCTGACGCTCCGCCACCTGCCTCGCATCCTCCGCGCCCTCCTCAAAGCTCGCCCTGCGCCCGCGCCCGCAGACGCGTCTGCTCGATGGCCTTGGGATCGAAGGGCTCGTCCTCCGGCCCCACGTACCGGCCCTTCTCGAACACGATCGGCCGTTCGCTCAAGGGCCGATCCTTATAGCCCCACACGCCCCACAACACCGCCAGCAAAATCAGCAGGGCCACCGCCACCCTGAGCAGGATGCCCCACGGTGATTCCGCGCCGCCGGGAGTGTGCTGCGCCATGCTCGCCTGCCCCATCAGCTCCTCGCCGCGCCTTGGAGAAAAAACGGCGAGGTATCCCCCGCCGTCGCGTGCCCGGTGGGGCGGGGGCCGGACCGCCGTCCGGCCCCACACCCGGCCTCAGATGCCCTTGATCTGGTAGGCCGTGCCCCAACCCCAGGCCCCGGATCCGAAGCCGCGGGCCACCACCCGCTCGCGGTAGATGTCCGCGATAATGTCGCCGTCGCCGGCAAGCAACGCCTTGGTCGCGCACAGCTCCGCGCACAGGGGCAGCTTGCCCTCGGCGATGCGGTTGCGCCCGTACTTGCGGAACTCCGCCTCGCTGTGGGTCACCTCCGGACCGCCGGCGCAGAAGGTGCACTTGTCCATCTTGCCGCGGCTGCCGAAGTTGCCCGCCTGCGGATACTGCGGCGCCCCGAACGGACAGGCGTAGAAGCAATAGCCGCAGCCGATGCACAGATCCTTGTTCCAGAGGACGATCCCCTCCTCGGTCTGGTAGAAGATGTCCACCGGACACACCGCCATGCACGGCGGATCCGAACAGTGCATGCAGGCCACCGAAATCGACCGCTCGCCCGGCAGACCATCGTTGATGGTCACCACCCGGCGCCGGTTGATGCCCCAGGGCACCTCGTTCTCGTTCTTGCAGGCGGTGACGCAGGCGTTGCAGTCGATGCAGCGCTCGGCGTCCACAAGGAAACGCATCCTCGCCATGGCTTACCTCCTCACGCCGGCACGATCCGGCACAGGGTGGTCTTGGTCTCCTGCATCTGGGTGACCGAGTCGTAGCCGTAGGTCTGGGCCGTGTTGCTCGCCTCACCCAGCACATAGGGATCGGTGCCCTCCGGATACTTGGCGCGCAGGTCCGCACCCTGGAACCAGCCGCCGAAGTGGAAGGGCATGAAGGCCACGCCCCGATCGACACGCTCGGTGACCAACGCCATCACCAAAACGCGCCCGCCCTCGGGACCCTCGACCCACACCATCTGCCCGTCCCGGACGCCGATGGTGTTGGCATCGTAGGGGTTGATCTCCACGAACATGTTCTGCTGGAGCTCCGCGAGCCAACGGTTCGAGCGGGTCTGCTCGCCGCCGCCCTGATACTCCACGAGACGCCCCGAGGTGAGGATGATCGGGAAGTCCTTCGAGAAGTCCTTCTGCTGGATCGACCGGTAGAGGGTCGGCAGCCGGTAGAACTTCCGATCCTCATAGGTGGGATAATCGGCCACCAGATCGCGCCTGGGCGTGTACAACGGCTCCCGATGCACCGGAATGGGATCGGGGAAGTTCCACACATAACAGCGCGCCTTGGCGTTGCCGAAGGGCGCCGCACCGTGCTTGAGCGCCACCCGCTGGATGCCGCCCGACAGATCCGTCTTCCAGTTGGTCTTCGGACCGGCGATCGCCTCGATGGTGGCCCGCTCCTCCTCGGTCAGATCCCGATCCCAACCGAGCCGCTGCAGCAGCTCCATGGTGAACTCGGGATAGCCGTCCTTGAGCTCCGAACCCTCCGAATAGCTGCCCTCGGCGAGCAGGTTCTCGCCCTCGTACTCGACACCGAAACGCGCCCGGAAGGTGAGACCACCCTCCATGACGTGCTTGCTGGTGTCGTAGAGGATCGGCGTACCCGGATGGCGGATCTCCGGCTTGCCCCAGCACGGCCACGGCAGACCATAATACTCGCCGTCCACCTCGCTGCCCCGCGCCTGCAACGTCGTCTTGTGGAAGACGTGCTGGTACTTCATGTGGAGCTTGAGGCGCTCCGGCGACTGGCCGGTGTAGCCGATCGTCCACATGCCGCGGTTGAACTCGCGGGTGATGTCCTCCACCAGCGGCTCGGTGCCGTTCACCTGGATGTTCTTGAACATCTCGTCGGCGAACCCGAGCTTGCGGGCGAACAGATACATGATCTCGTGATCGACCTTGGCCTCGAAGACCGGCTCGATCACCTTCTCCCGCCACTGGATGGAGCGGTTGGAGGCCGTCACCGACCCGTAGGTCTCATACTGGGTGGCCGCCGGCAGCAGATAGACGTTGTCCGTCCGATCGTGCATCACCGCCGCCATGGTCGGATACGGGTCGATGATCACGAGCAGATCCAACTGCTCCATCGCCCGCTTCATGTCCGGCAGCCGGGTCTGCGAGTTGGGCGCATGACCCCAGAAGATCATCGCCCGCACCCGATCCGGCTGGTCCATGTTGGCGGGATCCTCGAGCACCCCGTCGAACCAACGCGACACCGGAATGCCCTTGGACTCCATCAGCTCCTTGCTGTGGAAGCGCGAGAGGAGATAGTCGTAATCCACCTCCCACACCCGCGCCCAGTGGCGCCAGGCACCCTCGGACAGACCGTAATAGCCCGGCAAGGTGTGCGAGAGCACGCCGAGATCGGTCGCCCCCTGCACATTGTCATGGCCGCGGAAGATGTTCGCACCGCCGCCGGAGACGCCGATGTTGCCGAGCGCCAGCTGCAGGATGCAGTAGGCACGGGTGAAGTTGTTGCCGATGGTGTGCTGGGTGCCGCCCATGCACCAGACGATGGTGGCCGGCCGGTTGTTGGCCAGCAGACGCGCCACCCGCCGGAGCTGCGAGCCGGGCACGCCGGTGACCCGCTCCACCTCCTCCGGGTTCCACTTGCGCACCTCCTCGCGCACCCGGTCCATGCCCCACACCCGGCGCCGGATGTACTCCTTGTCCTCCCACTCGTTCTCGAAAATGTGCCAGAGAATGCCCCAGATCAGCGCCACATCCGTGCCGGACCGGTGCCGCACATACTCGTCGGCATGCGCCGCCGTGCGCGTGAAACGCGGATCGCACACGATCATCGGCGCGTTGTTCTGCTCCTTCGCCTTGAGAATGTGCAGCATCGCCACCGGATGCGCCTCGGCGGCGTTGGAGCCGATCATCAGGATGCAGCGCGAGCGCTGGATGTCGTTGAAGGAGTTGGTCATCGCCCCGTAGCCCCAGGTGTTGGCCACCCCGGCCACGGTGGTCGAGTGACAGATGCGCGCCTGATGGTCGACGTTGTTGCTGCCCCAGAACGCCGCGAACTTGCGGAACAGATAGGCCTGCTCGTTGCTGTGCTTGGCCGAGCCCAGCCAATAGACGGAATCCGGACCCGACTCCTCCCGGATCTTGAGCAGCTGGTCACCGATCTCCTCGATCGCCTGCTCCCAGGAGATGCGACGCCACTTGCCGCCCTCGAGCTTCATCGGATACTTGAGGCGCCGCTCGCTCATCGAATAGGCGCGCACCGCCGCACCCTTGGCGCAATGGGCGCCGAGGTTGATCGGACTGTCAAAACCCGGCTCCTGCCCGATCCAGGTGTCGTTCTTGACCTCGGCGATCACCGTACAGCCCACCGCACAATGGGTGCAGATGGTCTTCTTGGTGACGATGCCCTCCATAAGCGGCGCCGTCTGCGCCTCCGCCTTGCGCATCATGCCGCCGGAGAGAGCCCCCGCCGCCGCCAGACCACCGGCGGTAAGCCCCGAACGCCGGAGAAAGGCACGCCGGTCCATGGCCGCACCCGCCAGACCCGCGAGCGCCGCCGCCATCCGACCGCCGTTCACGCTCCCTGCGCTTCGCTTCTTAAGCATGGCTCAACTCCACCTCACCCCGCGCCCGCGCTCAAAACCGGGCCAGCTCATACGCCTTCTTGACATGCTCGGTGAGCCGATAGCCGCTCGCCGGAGCACCCGCGCTCCCGGCCGCCTCCGCCGGCCGCTCGCCCGCGACCGCCGCCACGGTCCCCACGACTGCGCCGAGCCCCGCGAGCTTCAGAAACTCGCGACGGCCCTGTCCGGATGCCCGCTTTTCTCTGCGCATCGCTTCCTCTTCCCCTGGCAGCCAGCCCCGAACCCAACGCCGACCGACCCCGGCTGCCGCGGCGTCAGCCGGCCATCGCAAACGCCGCCCGCTCGATGTCCACGAACAGACGGCCAAGACTCCCCACCGGCGCATAAAACCGCGCCGCCTGCGCACGCTCGAGATCCTGGAAAAACCGACCCGCCCAGGGCTCGAGATGGCGCATGAAAAACCGCCGCTGCAGTTCCAGCGAACCGTCCCCGAACGCACCGCGCACGAGCCCCGCCATCACCTCGCACAAAGACGCGATGTGATCCTCGGGCTCCTTGTTGCCCTCCGCCCGCGCCACCCCGAGCTGACGCAAGTCGCTGCGCAGCTCCGCAAGCGGCCGCTCGTAGAGAAACCCGGTCAGATAATAAGAAGCATAGGGCAACAGCTCGCCGCGCCCGACGCCGACAAAGAGCTCGTGATACTCGTCCGCGACCGCTTCCACCTCAGCAGCCCGCGCCCGCTCGGCAAGCGCCAACAGCGCCCGCCCGAACTCCGTCTCGCGCTCGCCCAGCCCCGCGAGAAAACCGAGCAACGCCGCATCCGGCGGCGCCGCCAGAAGACGCGCGAGCAGCCCGTAGACCTGCGCCCGCAGCTCCTCTTCCTCTCCCAGAAGCCTCTCGGCGACGGTGCTGTCCACCATCCCCCGGTCCTTGGACGCGGCCCGCTTCGCGATGTCCGCGCCACCTCCCTGACGCTTCGATCCTATTCTAAACAGCTCCAAGCTAACGTGCAAGCGGAAGATGGCTTTTACGCCGATCCCTCATTTTTCTCGTCGTCACAACGGGTTGGCGGCGGGGGCGGCGTCTCGGCCGAACGCTCCTCCGCCGCCTTCTGTTCGTCTTCGCCCCGCTCCAGCGCCTCCTCCGCGCGCGCGAGCTTCTCCTGCGCCCTCTCGATCGTCTCGCGGCCCTTGGCGATGGCGGTGCGCAGTCCGGCCACCACGGTGGCGGCGTCGGTGAAGTCCTCGCAGTAGTCGTCCAGCATGTCCACGGTGCGGATGATGGGGTTGGTGCGCCACAGCCGCCGGAGCGCCTTCTGACGCAAGAGCTCGGGCACCCCCTCGCGCAGGAACACCGAAAAGTCCCCATCCGGCGGCAGGCTGTCGGGATCCGGGAGCGATTCCACGGCCCCCGCCGCCGCGGCCGGGGCTCCCCGTTCCTCCTCCCGGACCGGTTGTTGCGGTGCGCCCGCATCCCGCTCGGACCGTCCATCCGCGTCGCCGCCCCGCTTGAGCCGCGACCAGCGCCTAAGAAAGGATTCCCGCTCCGCCTCGCTCATCCCTCGCCTTCTCCCCCGCCCAGCGGCACGAAGGTGCTGCCCTCGCCGGGCTTGGCATCCCGTCCCTTGCGCTTGCGCTTATAAAAGGGCCGCTCCACGTGGAAGCGGTCGACGAACTCCTTGACCCAGCCGATCACCACCGGCGGCATCGCCACCGCATCCACCCGGTCCTCGGCGAGCTCCTCGAACGCCTGCCCCTCCCAGGGCGACGCCGACAGCCGCACCGGCCGCCACGGGAAGTCGTCCGCGCCCGTCTCCCGCATCACCACGTAGAGCTGCGGTCGATCGCTGCTCAGATTGTACTTGTAATGGTCGGTCTCGTCCCGGAACAGGGCGAGCTCCAGATTGGCCGCATGGTATTGGGTGAAGTGCTCGTCCTTCACCAACACCCGCCAGGAAGCGGTCTCCGGCGGCTCCACCAGCACCCCGATCGCCCGCCACCGCCAGGGTTGCCAGGGATGGTCGACGCGGCGGCACTCCACCACCACGCCGAGCCGCATCACCGCATCGCCCCCTCGCGCCAACGCCTCACCTCCCCTCTCCGACGACCGGGCCATCCGCCACCGCCCCCGGAAGCTGCGCCGCGCTGCACGGTGTCCGGCCGAATTGCAGTATGGCGGATGCCGCTTTCTCCGCCAGAACAGTTTTGCTAACCATGGCTGCGCCGTCAAGTTGGGCGGCGGGAAGCTGGAGGCGCCCGATGCGGATCGGATCCCGACGTTGTCTCGTCTGCCGCTGTCAGGGGACCAATCCTCTGGATCTGCGGGCGCTCGGGCGCGTGGCCGAGGGCGCCGAGCCGGAGGCGGTTTATGATCATCTGTGCCGCACCCAGATCGAGTCCTTCCGCCGCGCGGTGGCCGAGGGCGGCGAGCTGATCGTGGCCTGCGAGCAGGAGGCCCCGCTGTTCCGGGAGGTGGCGGAGGAGGCCGGCGGTGATGTGGCGTTGCGCTTCGTCGATCTGCGCGATCGGGGCGGCTGGTCCAGGGAGGGGGCGCAGGCCGGTGCCAAGATGGCGGCGCTGTTGGCCGAGGCGGCGGTGGACAGCGAGCCTGCGCCCAGTCTCGAGCTCACCTCACAAGGCCGGTTGTTGATCTACGCCCATGACGAGAGCGCCTTCGAGCTCGCCGAACAGGTGCGCGGAAGGCTCGCGCCCACGGTGCTGCTCTCCGGTCGCGAGGAGGTGTTGCCGGCGCGGAGTTACGGCTTTCCCGTCTTCCGCGGCCGCATCCTGCGCGCGGAGGGACATCTCGGCGCCTTTGCGGTCGAGGTCGAGGATCTCGCCGCGGCGGAGGTGTCCTCGCGGGAGGTGTTGCGCTTTTCCGCACCCGCCTCCCGGCAGACCCTGGAGTGCGATCTGATCCTCGATCTCGCCAGCGAGGCGCCCTTGTTCCCGGCTCCCGACAAGCGCGACGGCTACGCCCGCCCCGAGGCCCGCAATCCGGCCGCGGTGCTGCGGGCGCTGCTTCGGCTCACCGATCTCGTCGGCGAGTTCGAAAAGCCGCGCTATGTACGCTACGATCCCGCCATCTGCGCCCACAAGCGCTCGGGCATCGTCGGCTGCACCCGCTGCCTCGACCACTGCGCCACCGGGGCGATCCGCTCGGTGGCCGAGGCGGTGGAGGTGGATCCCTATGTGTGCGCCGGCTGCGGCAGCTGCAGCGCGGTCTGTCCCACCGGCGCCGCCACCTACCATTCGCCCAGTCCGGCCAAGCTGGTGGAGCGGCTCTCGGTGCTGTTGTCGACCTATGCGGAGGCGGGCGGCGAACGGCCGGAGCTGCTCATCTACGAGGACCGCCACGGCGGCCCCATCCTCACCATGCTGGCCCGGCTCGGTGACGGGCTGCCCGCCCGCATGCTGCCCTTCCGGCTCGAGGACATCGGGCTTGTCGGCTTCGAGACCCTGGCCTCGGCGTTCGCCTTCGGAGCGCTGCGGGTGCTCGTGTGGGTCCCGCCGCGCAAGCGGGAGGAGGCCCGTTCGGTGGCGGGCGCCGTGGACATGATGCGGGCGGTGTTGGAGGGGTTTGGCTGGGGCGCGGGGCGGATCGAGCTCCTCTTGGAGGAGGATCCCGAGCGTTTGGGTGAGCTGTTGTGGCGGGACACCTCCTGGCCGCCCATTCCGCGGGCCTCCTATGTGCCCCTCGGCGACAAGCGCCAGCTGCTCCGGCTCGCGCTCGAGCATCTGCGCGAGACCGCCCCCGAGCCCAAGGAGGTGTTGCCGCTGCCCGAAGGTGCCCCCTTCGGCACCATCCGCGTGCGGGTGGACGGCTGCACCCTGTGCCTGTCCTGTGTGGGCGCCTGTCCGGTCGGGGCGCTGGTGGACAATCCGGATCGGCCGATGGTGCGCTTTCTCGAGGAGGCCTGCGTGCAATGCGGGCTGTGTGCGGCCACCTGTCCCGAAAAGGTGATCACCCTCGAGCCCCGGCTCGCCTTCGGCGCCCTGGCCCGGGAGCTGCGCACCATCAAGGAAGAGGAACCGTTCCACTGCGTGCGCTGCGGCAAACCCTTCGGCGTCAAGAGCAGCATCGAGCGCATCGTCGCCCGCCTCGCCGGCAGCCACTGGATGTTCCAGAGCGAGCGGCAGATCGCTCTGTTGCGCATGTGCGACGACTGCCGCATCAAGGCCCAGTTCGAGGACGAACAGCGCCCCTTCCAGCTCGGCACACCCCGCAAGCCCCGCACCACCGCCGACTATCTCAGCGACCGCCCGCGCGGCAACGGCGAGGATCCGGAACGCTCGTGAGCGCGATCCGCGCCTCCTCGCTCGCCCTCGCGTTCGGACTGTGCGGCCTCGCGGTACCCTCTTGGGCTCTGCCCTGGGCCGGCCCCGGATGGCCGGAGCGGGTGCGGATCGGCGAGCTCAGGCTGTCTCCGGCCGATGGCAGCGCGCCCCTTGTGCGCATGCAGGCCCTCACCCTGGCCCCGAGCACAGGCGGTGTAACCCGCGTGCGGGCGCGGCTGACGCTTCCGGGCCTCGCCCCCCTCGGGCTCGAGGCGGAGCTTGCGGCAGGGATGGATCCGCGCCTTCGGGGACGGCTGCTGTTGCCTCGTCCCGACGGGGAGGTGCGCTTTACGCTTGCCGGCGGGGCGCGAGGCCTGGCGCTCAACCTGGAGGCCCGCCTGCGTTTTCGCCCCGACGGGCTGCAACCCGGGATGCTCGTGCCGGCGGCAGCGGGGTGGGTAGAGGAGGCATCGGGCCGGCTTGCGGTGCTGGCGCGCATCGAGCGGGGCGGACGGCGCGTGGAGGCAGCGGAGCTGCAGCTTTGGGACCTGACGTTCCGGGTCGGCGATCTGCGCGTCGAGGGTCTCGAGGGAACGGTGCTGTTCGACCGGCTGTGGCCTCCGCGCACGCTGCCCGGCCAGCGACTGCGGGCACGGCGGGTGGAGGTCGGGCTGGCGGCGGAGGAGGTCGCGCTCGCCTTCCGGCTCGACGACGGACCAAGGCTCCAGCTGTCCAGGTTCAGGGCGTCGCTGTTGGGCGGCAGCGCGCGGCTCGAGCCGGCCGACATCTCCCTGCGCGATCCACAAGGACGCTGGCGGATCGCCTTTGCCGACCTCGACCTCGCAGCCCTGCTCTCCTTGATCGCCGTGCCCGGTCTCGAGGGCGAGGGACGGGTCGAGGGATGGATGCGGCTTGTGCGCCAAGGCGGCGCCCTCGTGATCGAGGATGCGCGGCTCGTCGCGGCGCGACCCGGCGTGCTGCGCTACCGGCCGGATAGGCTGCCGGCTTCGCCCGAACTCGCGCTGCTCACCCGAGCGCTCGCCCGATTTCGCTACCGCACCCTTGAAGCGCGGCTGTCAGGCCCGCTCTTGGGGGAGATGCGGCTTTCTGTTAGGCTCGAAGGGGCCAACCCCGACTTCGAAGGAGGTCAGCCCTTTGTCCTCAATCTGGCCTTCGAGGGGCCGTTCGGGCGCATCATCCAGGCCGGGTTCAAGGGTTTCGAGGTGGCCCGGCAGGTCCGAAGGCGGCTCGAGGCTCCGGCGCCTTAGCCTCGTGCTGCTGCTGGCCCTCGCCGGCTGTCAGCCGACGGTACGGCTCGAGGCCCCGCGCGAGCCCATCACCATCAACCTCAACGTCAAGATCGAGCACGAAGTGCGGGTGTTGGTGGAACGCGACGTCGAGGCGCTGTTGGAAGAGGAGGGGCTGTTTTGAGCGGCCGCAATCCGCGTGCAACCCGCCGCACCGTCATCCTGGGGGCTGCGCTTGTGCTGCTGCCGGCCCGCGGGCGCGGACAGACGCAGCTCACCCTCAAGGAGGCCAAGGCCCGCGGCTGGGTGGGCGAGAAGCCGGACGGCTTCCTCGGCCTCGTCGATGCCAACGCCCCGGAGGCGGTGAAGCGGCTGGTGGAGGAGGTGAACGCCAAGCGGCTCGCCCGCTACCGGGACATCGCCCAAAGGCGCGGGGTGCCGGTGGAAGCGGTGGCGGTGGTGGCGGGGGAGACCTTCATCGCCAAAACACCCCCCGGCCAGTTCGTCATGGACGACAAGGGCAACTGGTACCGCAAGCCCGCCGACGAGTGACGCGGGCCCGGCGGCGAGACCGCGGCACCTCGCGGCAGTCGCTTCGGTTTCCCAGCCCCGGCCCCTTTCGGGCCCGAGAGGGAGGTGCGGAGCGTGACCAGGACGGCGGAGAACGAGCCGGCCGCATCGCTGTTGCCGCACCCGTCTGCCAGGGCGGTGCGGGCGGTGCGCCGGGCCCATGAAGCGGCGACGGCCGCCTGCGCCGAGGCGCTCGCGGTGCGGGGCTGGGGCCTCGATGCGCGGCTCCGTGCGCTGGCGGCGGCGCACCGGCTCACCGGTTATCTCGAGGGTCGGCTTGCACCGGCGCCGGTGCGGTGGCTCGAGGCCCAAGGCGAGCGGATCGGGGTGGTGGTGAACCCCGCCCGCGCCGCTCCCCACCGATCGGCCGGCGCATCGGGGAGCGGCTCGGAACCCTCCTGCCCCCTGTGTGACCTGCCGTTCGCGCAGTTGCCGCTGCCTCTCGTCCTGGCCGGACAGCGCTGGCGCGCGGCGCTCTCGCCCGCACCCTACACCCGGGCCCTCCAATACACCCTCGCCACCCGTCGCCACCGCCCGCACCGGGTGGGGGGCGAGGCCGATCTCGACCGTCTGCTGGCGGCGATGGCCGCCTTTCTCGATCGGGCGCCGGGCTGGCTTTTGGGTTTCAATCAGGACGGCGCCGGGCCTTCGGTGCCGCAGCACCGGCATGTCCACGCGCTGCGGCGACAGCCGGGCGATCGCTTGTTCTCCCTCGCCCGCATCCGCCGGCGCCGGGGGATCTGGAAGGGATCGGGCAGCGCCCGGGAGGTGCGCGCCCAGGCCCGCATGTGGTGGCGCGCATGGCGGGCGGAGGCCGGGGAGGAGGCGACCTTCAACCTGGTGCTGATGCGCGGTCGGGGTCGCTTTCATCTCTTCTTCGCGCCGCGGCGGTCCACGCGGGAGATGCTCGCCGGCCTCGAGCCCAGCCGCGCGGGTTTTCTCGAGGCGGTGCTCGGGGTGGTGGTGCTCAAGCATCCGCCCCACATCGAGGCCTTCGCGCGCGGCACCCTCGGAGCCGACGTCCTGGTGTGCGCGCTGCGCGCGGTGCGACCGCAGGGGCGGACCACCCGAGCCGGGCGGCTGCCTGTCGGTGCCGGGCCGGCCTTTCCTTGACGGCGATCAAGGCGCGCCACCGGCAGGGCGGCAAGGCAGCCGGAGCTGTCCTTTGGGCGGGGAGGTTCGGCGGTGGGACGACCGGCTGCCATTGGCGGAGCTCCGCTGCTCGCGAACGGCTTCCGTCCCTTCTTCCTGGGCGCCGCGTTGTGGCTCGGTGCGGCGTCGTGGTTCTGGGCCGCGGCGCCGCTTGCACCGATGCCGGAGGAGCTCGCGGATCCCCGCTGGCATGCCCGGGAGCTCCTGTTCGGCGGCATCGGAGGCATCCTCGCCGGCTTCCTGCTCACCGCCGTGCCCAACTGGACGCGCCGGCTTCCGGTCCGCGGCCGGCCGCTCTTGGCGCTGTTCCTGCCCTGGGCGCTCGCGCGCCTGCTCGCCCCCTTCCCCGCTGTGGCCCCCCTCGCCGTGCTGGTCGAGATCGGGTTCTACGCGGCACTCGCAGGGCTCTTGTGGCGGGAGATCATCGCCGGTCGCAACTGGCGCAACCTGCCGGTGTTGGTGCTGGTGACCCTGTTTGCCCTCGCCGCGCCGCTCTCGCGTCCGCAGTGGACGGAATCCCCAGCGACCGGCGAAGCGGCGCTGCCCATCGGACTTGCTTCGATACTGCTGCTGCTCGCTCTGATCGGCGGCCGCATCACCCCGAGCTTCACTCGCAACTGGCTCGCGAAGCGAGGCGAGCGGGCGCTTCCCGCCCCCTTCGGCGCCCTCGATCGGGCCGCCCTGGCGGCATGGGCTGTGGCCCTGGCCGGCTGGCTGGTGCTGCCGCAGCAGGCGAGCGGGCCGATGTTCCTCGTGGCGGGCACGCTACATCTGTTGCGGCTCGCCCGCTGGCGCGGCCATCGCACGCTTGGGGAGCCTTTGGTGCTGGTGCTGCACCTGGGCTATCTCTGGCTCGGGCTCGGGGCCCTTCTGTTCGGAGCGGCGCTTTGGGGCCTGGGTTGGGATGCCGCAACCGCACTGCACGCGCTGACCATGGGCGCCATCGGCACCATGACGCTCGCGGTCATGACCCGCGCAGCGCTCGGGCACAGCGGCCGTCCGCTTCGCGCCGACGGCTGGACGGTGATGATCTACGCCCTGGTGACCATCGCCACCCTGGCGAGACTCGCGGTCCCGTGGTGGGGCGAGGAGGCAAGGCTCACAGCGGCGCTGCTCTGGGGCGGCGCCTATCTGTTGTTCGCCCTCCGCTATCTGCCGATCCTGGCCTCTCCCCGGCTTCCGGCCAGCACCCGGCGGTGACGGCGGCAGGGCGACCGGCGCTTCGCCCGCCCATCGGACGGGCGAGGCGCGATCGGTTGACGGCGGTTTATTCGCCGCCCTCCCACTCGCCCGCTTGCTCGCGCATGTAGGCGATCACGTTGCGGATGTCCTCGTCCTTGCGCAGGCCCCGGAAGGCCATGCGGTTGCCGGGGATGAACTTGCGCGGATTGCGCAGCCACTGGGCGAGGTTTTCCTCGCTCCAGACCATCCCCTCCTCCCCCTTCGCGCGCAGGGCCTTGGAGTAGCGGAAGTTCTCCACGGCGGCCACGGGACGGTTGATGATCTGCACCAGATGCGGTCCGACCCGGTTGCGTTCGCGGGTGAGTTCGTGACAGGCCTTGCAGGCGTTGTAGACCCGCTTGCCCGCGGCGGGGTCGCCGGCCCCCTCGTCCATGTCGGCAAGCGCGCTGCCCGCCCCGAGGAGCACCGCCATACCGGCCGCGGCCACAACACGTCGCATGCGCATCACGAACCTCCTTACGCTCTGGTCCCATCCCGGCCCGTGCCCCTCCGCTAAGCGACGCCCCAAGCAGCGTCAAGCGACAAGGGCTCGATGGGCGCCATTGGTCGCAAATGCCCCCACGAGAATGTGACCACTATCGGAGGTCCGGCGTCCGAATCGCGGGTGCGGAGCTCCCCGCGGGCGGTGCCCGCGCTTGTTCCGCCCAGGCGAGCGCCCGCTCCTCGATGCGGATGCGCCAGCCCAAAAGCAGGAGGTTGGCGGCGCCGAACGCCAGGGCCAGATCCCACGCCCCATAGGCCGCCGGCAAAAGCGGGATCTCGAGCGCCACCACGAGATAGTTCGGGTGTCGCAGCCAGCGGTAGGGGCCGCGGCGCACCGGCGCATGGCCGGGCAGCACCAGAATGCGGGTGGTCCAGCGCTCCCCCAGGGCGGCGATCGCCCAGTAGCGCAGCGGCTGCAGGGCGAGATAGGCGAGCAACAACGCCGGGTCGCCCGGCTGCTGCAGGGGGATCGCCAGGGCCAGGGCGCTGAACCAGCCGGCGTGCAGGGCCACCATCACGGGATAGTGACCGGCCCCGAACTCGACCGCGCCACGGGCCCGCAGCCGCCGCTCGTGGCGGCGGGCGAGCCGGAGCTCGCCCAACCGCTGGATTCCCACCAGCGCGAGGGCCACCCCGAGCGGGATCATCGCTCCCAC
>JALSGW010000271.1 GCA_026982585.1 Alphaproteobacteria bacterium
GCTGTAGAGGCGCCGCCCCGGGTGGGCCTGCTGCTGCCGCTTTCGGGCCCCTCCGCAGCACTCGGCCGCGACCTGCTGGACGCCGCCCAGCTCGCCCTGTTCGAAGCCGGACCGAACGAGGTGGTGCTGTTGCCGCGGGACACCCGGGGCACCCCGGAGGGGGCGCGGGCGGCGATGCGGGCGTTGTTGGAACGGGAGGTGGATTTCGTGATCGGTCCGCTGTTCGCCCGCTCCACCCGGGCGGTGGCGGCCCTGGCCCGGGAGCGGGGCGTGCCGCTGCTGTCGCTGTCCAACGACGCGAGGGTGGCGGGGCCTGGGGTGTTCGTGTTCGGCTTTCGGCCCGAGGAACAGGTCGAGCGGGTGGTCGGCTTTGCGGCCGCCCAGGGATATCGCCGCATCGCCGGGCTGTTTCCCCGCGACGACTACGGGCGGCGCAGTTTCGAGGCCTGGCAGCGCACCGCCGCCGCCTTGGGGCTCGATGCCGAACTGGCGCTGTTCTACGAGGGGGAGGAGACGGAGGTCGCCGAGGCGCTGCGCGCCTTCACCGCCTACGAGGCGCGGCGGGCGGCGCTCGAAGAACAGCGAGAGGCGCTGCGGCTGCGGGGGGATGCCGCGGCACGGCGGGCGCTTGCGGCACTCTCCGGACAGGAGACCTTCGGCCCGCCCCCTTTCGACGCGGTGTTGATCGCAGACGGCGGTCTGCGCCTGCGGGCGGTCACGGCACTGCTCGCCTTCTACGACGTGCCGGCGAGCGAGGTGCGGTATCTCGGAACCATGCGGTGGCTGCTCGAGGATCCCGAGCTGGCCCAACGGCCGGACTTTAGGGGAAGCTGGATCGCCGCCCGCGATCCCGCCGCCGAACGCACCTTCCAAGAGCGCTTTCGGGAGTTCTACGACCGCAACCCCGATCCGCTCGCCCCGCTCGCCTACGACGCCGTATCGCTCGCAGTCCTGCTGGCCGCCCAGACCCCGCCTTTCGACCTCGGCATGCTCACTTCCCCGCGCGGCTTCGTCGGCTATTCCGGCATCCTGCGTCTTCGACCGGACGGGCTCGCGGAACACGGTCTCGTGGTGCTGGAGGTGGGCGAAGGCGAGCTCACCGTCCGCGACCCCGCACCCCAAAGTTTCCCGGCCGAGGCGACCCGGGCATCCGCCAGCCTGCGCTGAAATCATCCGGAAGATCCCCGCCGGGCCCGCGCGCCATTGTGGCTTCGGCACCCCGTCCCATACCCCGCGCCCACCGTCCGCCGCACCGTCGGCAGGACAGCATCACGGACCACGGTCCTCAACCAACAGGAGGTATTGACGTAGGGTTAGGATGGTTTACGGTTGAAAACGCCCGCGGGCGGCTTCTCATCCCAGACGGGGATCGGCAGGTGCGACGCGAGTCCGAGAGAGCCGAGGAAAACCGGGACGGCGGTGGGGATCGCGCGGCCTGCGCCGGTGCGGTGGAAGCGGGTGTGCCCATGCCAGCATCGCGCGGCGCGTCCCGTCTGCCGGCGGTCATCCGCCTGTTGTTCTATAGCCCCCTCGAGGGAGAGGAAGGTTTGCTGCTTCGCCTGCTGGCGCCGTTCGTCCAGCCCGCCTATCGGGTCTGTGCGGTGCGCGGGCGTCGGGAATTGGTCCTGAGGCTCGCGAGCGGGCGTCATCATCTGCTGGTCGTGGATGCGCTCGGCCTCGCACCGATCCGGGACCTGCTCGCACCGGGCGAGGACGGCCGGCCGCCGCCGCTTCCGTGGCTGGTGCTCGCAGACGGGCTCGAGCGCGGCGAGGACGCCGCCCTGCTGGTGCTCGGGGCTGCGGATGTGATCGAGCGGGAGCAGCTCGATCCCGCCACCCTGGATCGGAGCCTCCGCTTTGCCCTGCTGCGGGCGATGGAGGCGGAACCTTCACGGGCACGCACGCGCCGGGCCGAGGTGCGCGGGCTGTAGGCCGTCTTCGAGAGGTGCTGCGAGACGGTCCCGATCGGGCCCGGGGCCCGCGGCCGCGCGCGGCGATGCTCGCGGTCGCGTTTCCCCGCCGGTGCCGCGGA
>JALSGW010000272.1 GCA_026982585.1 Alphaproteobacteria bacterium
CGGGCGCCTATAGAAGCACATAGACGACTCTGCGGATGGGTGGCCGAGCGGTTTAAGGCAGCGGTCTTGAAAACCGCCGGGCGGAACACCGCCCCGTGGGTTCGAATCCCACCCCATCCGCCAGCCCGCCGTTTCCCGCCGTTTCGGCCCGTCCCACCATCGCCGGATTTTCCTGAAATCTCAGCGGATTGGCGTTGCACCCCGTTTCCCGCCGTGCCACGCTGTGGCGCGCCCTCCGGGTGGACAGCCGGGGGGACGGGCTCGAGTATGGCGGACGGTTGCGATGGCAGTGCGAGCCAACCAGCTTACCGTGGCGAAGATCCGCGCGGCCCTCGCCGAAGGGCGGCGGCAGCGGCTCCACGACGGCGGCAACCTGGTTCTGCATGTCCGCGGCCCCGGCACAGGGTATTGGGTCTTCCGCTACAACGACGGGCCGCACAGACGCGAGATGGGGCTCGGGCCCTACGATCCCTCCAACCGCGACGGGCTGTCGCTGGCAGCGGCCCGCGAGGTGGCGGCGGAATGGCGTGCGGTGCTGCGCCGTGGACTCGACCCCATCGAGGAACGGCGCCGGCGTGAGCGGGCAGAGCGCGGCGTGCCGACCTTCCGCGAGGCCGCCGAGGCGTTCCTGGACACGATGCTCCACCAGTACCGCAACGCCAAGCACCGCCAGCAGTGGCGCAGCACGCTCCGCACCTACGCCTTCCCGGTGCTGGGCGACGTTCCAGTGGACGCGGTGGACACGGACCATGTGCTGCGGGTGCTGCAGCCGATCTGGACGGCCAGGACCGAGACGGCGGCACGCGTGCGCCAGCGTCTGGAACGGATCCTCGACTATGCCCGGGTGCGGGGCTGGCGCGAGGGCGAGAACCCGGCGCGCTGGCGCGGGCATCTGGCGCTGGTGCTGCCGCCGCCGTCGCGGCTCAAGGGACACGGCCGCCACCACCCGGCGCTGGACTGGCGGGAGGTGCCCGCTTTCGTGGCGGAGCTGGTCCGCTGGCCCTCGGTGAGCGCGCGTGCGCTGCTGTTCGCCATCCTCACCGCCGCCCGTACCGGCGAGGTCCTTGGGGCGCGCTGGGGCGAGATAGACATGGAAAACCGGGTCTGGACCATCCCAGACACACGCATGAAGGCCGGCCGCGGACACCGGGTGCCGCTTTCCGGCCCGGTGCTCGCGCTCCTTGCGGAGCTGCGGCCGTTCGCGGACGGGCCCGAAAGCCCCGTCTTTCCCGGCCGGCGCCAGCGGCCGCTCTCGCAGATGGCGCTCTTGATGGTGCTGCGCCGTCTCAACCGCGACGGGCGCTGGCGCGACCCGCACAGCGGCCGGCCCGTCTCGGTGCACGGCTTCCGTAGCGCCTTCCGCACCTGGGCGGGCGAGAACACCTCCCATCCCTTCGAGGTGGTGGAGATGGCGCTGGCGCACGCGGTGGGCGACCGCACAGTGCAGGCATACGCCCGCGGCGACCTGTTCGACCGCCGCCGTCAGCTGATGGAGGACTGGGCAACATACTGCCTGTCCTCGGCCGGGGCGGAGGCCTCGATCACCGCCAGCAGCTCCGAGTAGCGCCAGCGTGGCATGCGCGGGAAGACGTAGATCGGCGGCGGCAGCCGGCCCTCGCGCACCGCCCGCCACAGGGTGGTACGGGAAATGCCGAGCATGTCCGCCGCCTGCCGGCAGGTGAGCAGCCGCTCCTCCCTCATGTCCCCTGCTCCCCTCTCCGCTTCGTTTCCCTTTCGCCTCCCTCGACCACCGCCACCGCGGCGCCGGTGCCCGTGGCCCAGGCGCGGAGCGCCGGCCGCCCGTCATGCCGCATCGCGCCCATCCTCCGCCTCGTGCAGCGCCGTCTCGGCCGCGGCCAGCTCGCGGGCGAAGGCCTCGCGCAGCTCCGGCGGGGCCTTACGTTCGGCCCGGGCGGCGAGGTCGCGCAGGGTGCCGAGATTTTTCGAGAGGAACAGCTTCCTCCTGTCCGCGGCGGTGCGTTCGAACTCGGCGCGATACGCCTCCAGCCAGTCGGCGGCGCGCATGACG
>JALSGW010000273.1 GCA_026982585.1 Alphaproteobacteria bacterium
GGGCGGACGGTGTGGCGTCTCGGTGCCGAGGCCCGGGAAAGGGTGCGGGCGCTTCCGGTGCGCGACGGGGGCATGCAGGCGGCCCGTCTGTTGCGCCGTCTTGCCGGCTTCTACGGCATCCGGCTGCCGCCGCCCGAGAGGGGCCCTGTGGGAGCGGGCGCCCGTCTGATCGCGGAACAGCGGAGCGCGCCCGTCGCCCGGCTGGTGCGGGACATGCTCTGGTATTCCAACAATCTGATGGCGGAACAGCTCGGACTGCTCGCAAGCCGGCGCCTGCTCGCACATCCGGCCGCGGATGCGGCGGCTTCGGCCGAGGCGCTGTTGGCCCACCTCGGCGCCCGCATCCCGGGGCTGGTGCGGCCGGGCACCGGGCTCGTCGACCATTCCGGCCTCGCACCGGGAAGCCGGCTCAGCGTGCGCCAGCTGGGGCTGCTGTTGCGCTATGGATGGCGCTGTTTCGATCTGCCGGCGCTGCTTCCCGCAAGCGGGTGGTCCGGCACCCTGCGGCGCCGTCTCGATGGGCCACAAGAGGCGCTTGCTCTGTGGGCCAAGACGGGCAGCCTGGCCTTCGTGCGGGCGCTCGCCGGATATTTGCTCGATTCCGGGGGACGCCCGCGGATCGTGGCGGTGATGGTGACGGACCCGCTGCGCCGTCGGGCCTATCTCGAGGCCGGACAGCCGCCGGCATGGGAGGAGGAGGTGCGAGACTGGCGCCGGCGCGCCCAGGCCCTCGAGGACGCGTTGATCCGTTTGTGGCTGGGCCGGGGCGCACCGTCCGGCGGGGACACGCTCCAGAGCGCGCCGCCGGCTCAGCGGATTTCCACCAGTTCCACCTTGAAGGTGAGGTCCTGCCCGGCGAGCGGGTGATTGGCGTCCAGCACCACCTCGCTGTCGCTCACCGACACCACCGTGAGGAGCAGGCGGTTGCCGCCCTGGTCGCGGGCCTCGAGGCGCGCGCCGGGATAGAGGTCGACGTGTTCGGGAATGTGTTCGCGGGGCATGTGGTGGACCAGTTCCGGCCGGCGCGGCCCGTAGGCCTCATCCGCGGGGATGGTGAAGGTCTTGGTCTCGCCCACTTCCATGCCCCGGATGGCCTCGTCGAAACCGGGAATCACCTGTCCCGACCCGAGCACGAATTCGATGGGATCGCGGTCCCTGGAACTGTCGAACTCGGTCCCGTCCTCGAGGGTGCCGGTGTAGTGGACGCGTACGGTGTCACCGACGTTGGCTGGCATGTTCGGCTCCTGTTCTGGGTTGTGGTCCTCAGCGGGGGGCCGAACAGAGCGCCATGTACAAAGACCCGATCGACCCCCGCTCCGCATCGTCCAGGGTGACGAGCAGCGGTGGGGCGACGTCGATCCGGCCGGAAGCAATGCGAAGAGGTAACGCGACCCTAACCCGGCGCGAAGGTCGGGTCAAAGGTTTTTTGCGCCGCGGCGCGGCGCTAGTCGTCCCGGTAGACCTTTTCGCGCCGCTCGTGCCGCTCTTGGGCCTCGATGCTGAGGGTGGCGATGGGACGGGCCTCGAGCCGCTTGAGGCCGATCGGCTCGTGGGTCTCCTCGCAGTAGCCGTAGGTGCCCTCCTCGATGCGCTTGAGGGCGGCGTCGATCTTGGCCAGCAGCTTGCGCTCCCGGTCGCGGGTGCGCAGTTCCACGAAGCGCTGGGATTCCGAGCTCGCGAGGTCGGTGAAGTCCGCCGGCCGCTCGCCCTCCTGTTGGAGCTGCTGGAGGGTGAGGTCGGAACCGCGCAGGATCTCCTCCCGCCACTTGAGGAGCTTGCGACGGAAATATTCGAGTTGCCGCGGGTTCATATAGGGTTCGTCCTCGGACGGACGGTAGTCCTCCGGAAGGTCGATGGTCATGCAGCCCCCGTCCTTTGCCCACGTCCGCAGGCGCCGGGCCTCCGGATGCCCCCGGCGCGCTAGGGCTTTAATCGAGCCGCGAGAGAGGCGCAACCGGCCCGTCGACCCGGGCGACGGCGGCGCACAGCCGGCAATCGGGCCTGCGCGCGAAGCGCAGTCGGGTGAAG
>JALSGW010000274.1 GCA_026982585.1 Alphaproteobacteria bacterium
CGATCTCGATGCGGCTCGTGCCGGCGCCGGCGATCCGCGCCCCCATGGCCTCGAGGCAGCGGGCCAGGTCCGCCACCTCCGGCTCCTGGGCGGCCTCCTCGATCACCGTGGTGCCGCGGGCAAGCGTCGCCGCCATCATCAGGTTCTCGGTGGCGCCGACCGAGGGTTTGGCGAAACGCACCACCGCCCCCCGGAGGCCGGAGGGCGCGCGCGCCTCCACATAACCGCCCTCGAGCTCGATGTCGGCGCCGAGCCGGGCGAGCCCTTCGAGATGAAGATCGATCGGCCGCGGCCCGATGGCGCAGCCGCCGGGAAGCGACACCCGCGCCCGCCCGGCCCGGGCCAGAAGCGGACCCAACACCAACACCGAGGCGCGCATGCGGCGCACGAGATCATAGGGCGCGGTGGTGGCCAGCACCTCGGGACAATGCAGCACCAGGCTGTGGACCGCCCCCGGCGGATGCCGCGCTTCCACCCCGAGCAGCTGCAAAAGCCGACGCATGGTCCCCACATCCGCCACGTCGGGCACCTGCTCGAGGTGGAGCGGCTGGTCGGTGAGCAGGCTCGCCGCCATCAGCGGCAGCGCGGCGTTCTTGGCGCCGCTGATGGGGATCCGCCCCCGAAGCGGAACGCCGCCGGCGATGCGGATGCGGTCCATCGCCTAGATCCGCGGCAGCACGACGCCGCGCTGGCCCATGTATTTGCCGGCGCGATCCCGATACGACACCTCAGGCGGAGCGTCGCCCTTGAGGAACAGGAACTGGCAGATGCCCTCGTGGGCGTAGACCCGGGCGGGCAAGGGTGTGGTGTTGGAGATCTCGAGGGTCACATGCCCTTCCCATTCCGGCTCGAGCGGGGTGACGTTGACGATGATTCCGCAGCGGGCGTAGGTGGACTTGCCCAGACAGATGACGATGACGTCGCGCGGAATGCGGAAATATTCCACCGTGCGGGCGAGCGCGAAGCTGTTTGGCGGAATCGTGCACACATCGATCCGCCGCTCCACGAAGCTCTGTTCGGAGAAGGCCTTGGGATCCACCACCGCGCAATCGACGTTGGTGAAGATGCGGAATTCGTCGGCGATACGGGCGTCGTAGCCGTAGGAGGACAAACCATAAGAGATGACGCCGGCCCGCTCCTGCCGGTCCACGAAAGGTTCGATCATGCCGTGTTCGCGGGCCATGCGACGGATCCAGTGGTCGGGCATGACGGGCATCGGCGGGCGCCTCCAGACTGGCTGGCGGCGCTTGTAGCGAAAGGCCGGCCCGCCCTCAACGGCGGCTGTCGGAAGGCGCGCTGCGGGCGCGCTGCTGCTCTTTGCGCTTTTTGAGGTTGGCCCTGAGCGCGGCGGCGAGGCGACGGCGCCGCTCCTCCCGCGCGCGCTCCTCCGCGCTGGCGCGCCGCACATCGGCCCGGCTTGTCTTTTCGGCCATGGTCGCTACATAGGCGGTGGCATGGCGGATCCGCCTCCACATATGGGTGTGCGGTCCGCCGGGCCAAGTGGCGCTGCCGTAGCTCAGCCGGTAGAGCACGTCCTTGGTAAGGACGGGGTCGGTGGTTCGAGTCCACTCGGCAGCACCATGACCATCCCGGGGAAACGACAAATCCGGCGCTCATCGCGACCGGTGCGGCGCGCCGGATCCGACAGCCCCAGGCACGAGCGCGCCCCGAACCGCCCGCATCGAGGGTGCGCGATCGGCGCCGTTCGGTCCGGTGCCGTCCCGCAGGTGCTGCGGGCGCGTGTCCGCGGCCCGCTTCCGGGCCGGGACGGCCCGGACGAGCCGCCATCGGACCGCCTTCATTGTCGGCATTGTCGGCCGGAGCGCGCGGTTGTCACGCTGCCGGGCATCGACGAGGCGAACAAGGCGCCGCAGGGCCCGCACCAGCCCCTCCCGATCACGAGGCCGATGGACCGCACACCATCCCGCACCCGACGGGCCGCACCCACCGGCAAACCCCGGGCGGCACGAGGAGCCAGGCGGCCTTCCCGCAGCTCCGCGCGCCGCCCCATCCGCCACCCACCGGCG
>JALSGW010000275.1 GCA_026982585.1 Alphaproteobacteria bacterium
AGCGCACAGGCGCAGCGCATCGGGCCCGCCCAGCCCGGCGACGGCCTCCCCTGGGGTTTCGCCGCCGACCCTCCAGACTGCCTTCCCGCCCAACGATGCCGGAGCCTTCCCGCCCGCGCCCCGGTGCCGGGCCTGATCCCATCTCCTGGATACTTCCTAAACAAAGCCACGATCGGCATCGCGGCGGCGCGAGGATGTGCCCTGTGCGCTTCACGTCCAAGCCGGCATGCCCCTCGCGACGGTGCGGTGAGCCACACGCACCGCAACCGCCAAGGGCTCTGGCCCCGATGCGCCCGCTCTTCGGCACACAGCCGGCCTCGGAGGCGCCGCGGCGGCAGCGAGCGGCCATGGCGGCCGGTTGGCGGGGCCGGCCGCGCCTGTCGCACCATCCGCGCGCGGGTTCCATGGAGCGGCTGAGGCTTTTGCTCACGCCGAGCCGAGCCGGCTTGTCGGGTACGAACGAAGCGGGCGGATGTGAAGGCGCGCGCGACGGCAGCAGGCAAAGCACACCGCCTCCCCGCTGGAGGATCGCCCCGCGGCACGCGGCGGGACCGCCCGCAGCCGGGGCCCGCAAGCATCCGGTGAGCGGCTGCGGCGGCGCCCGGGCCGCACCGCCCCAAGCGGGCGTCTCCCCCGATCCGCCGATGCACCCTCCGCGGCCCGCCGCCTGCGCCGCAGGGGTGTGTTTTGACCGGGGCCAGGGGACGGGCGAAGAACCGCGGCGCAGCGCCGCGCCAATCCGACCGCCGCGCCGGCGTTATTGACGCAACGGATGCGGATCAATCATTAACTTATTGATTATCCGATTGATCCGCGCATCTGGAACAGAGTCCTGGAAGGGCCTCGCAACGATGGCCGCTGTGCGGCGCTCAGCCGCCGCCTCCGCACCGGTCGGGAAAGCCGTTCCGCAACAGCGGTTAGGGTGGGGTGTGGAGGAACGGGATAGATCAATTTGTCGACAAATTTGTCACGTTCATTAGGTAATGTTGCGAGCGAACATCATGATCTTTTACCGAATTCGGAGCTTTTTCCTCGTTGACCTTATGGGTCGTTAAGGGTATCTTCCGGGGCGTCAAGTCAGACGGTGCCTCCCTCCCTCACTGTACCCCCGCTGGGTCCCGTGCTCGCGGGGGTTCTTTTTTGGAGGACCTGCGTGTGATGGAGAGGAACCGAAGGATGTCCACCGCGACCTTGCTTCCCAGGCACCATCTCGCCGTGGCCCCCGGTCCCTTCGCGGGCGGGCGGACGGAGTCGCAGGCCGCTTGCCGCGAGGAGGGGGTAACCGCGGCAGCGATCCTGGTCGCCACCGCCTTCCGCCTGCGGGATGAGGAGGGGCTGGTGGTGGCCTTGCGCAAGCTGGTGGCTGCAGTACGGGCCATGGAGCTGAGCCTCGACGGCTGAGAGGGTCCGCGCGATTTGCAATTTGTCGGGAATCCGTCCGGGGCCGGGCGGGGCCGCGGCGGAAGGCGGGTGGCCGGGCATGGACGCCAGGCGAGCGGGGCTCGGGCGGGCGCGGTTCCGCCAGCGGGGCGTGCGTTGTGGTGCAAGGCCGCTGTCGGCGCCGCACCCGGGCACCGATCGCCGCTCTGTGCGTCGAGGGATCCCCGGGGGGCAGCGGCGGCTCGAGCGGCCATAGCCTGAAATCGGGGCACCGCGCCCGGTTTGCCGGAGCGGGTCCGGGGTCGCGCGCGTCGCATGGCCCAAGGCGTCTTGGGTGGGCGGCTCTGCCGGCGCAGGCCCGTGGGGCCTCGGTGCCGACGCGTGTTGTGCCTTTGCCAGCGGGCTTCCGGTTCTGCTATGGGCGGCTGCGCCTGGATGCGCTCGGGATCGGCCGCCATGCGCGACAGCACGCTTCTTGCCCATCTCGGCCGCGATTCGCGGCGTCATTACGGTATCGTCAACCCGCCGGTCTACCGCGCGTCGACGGTGTTGTTTCCCACCGTCGACGCCTATGAAAGCGCGCGCACCCATCACGGTGTGACCTACGGCCGGGCCGGCACCCCCA
>JALSGW010000276.1 GCA_026982585.1 Alphaproteobacteria bacterium
ACCCGCCCCACATGTTGGCGGACGATCTCGCGCACCTGCTCCTGCGACACATCGGCCCGGTGCTGGGTGGAGACCACCACCGAAGTGGCGCCGACCGGCCGCCCGCCCGCATAGCGCAGGGTGATCTGGCTCTTGGCGTCGGGGCCGAGCTCCGGCAGCGCGCCCGCGCGACGGGCCTCGGCGAGGCTCTGCAGGATGCGGTGGGCGTAGTGGATCGGCGCCGGCATCAGGGCCGGGGTCTCGTCGCAGGCATAGCCGAACATGATGCCCTGGTCGCCCGCCCCTTCGTCCTTGTCCTCGCGCGCATCCACCCCGAGCGCGATGTCGGCGCTCTGCTCGTGCAGCAACACCTCGATCTCGAGCTTGCGCCAATCGAAGCCCGGCTGGGTGTAGCCGATGTCCCGCACCGCTTCGCGGGCGATGCAGCGGATGTGGTCGTGGGTGATGGTCTCCGGGCCGCGCACCTCGCCGGCGATCACGAGGCGGTTGGTGGTGGCCAGCACCTCGCAGGCGACGCGCGCATGCGGATCCGCACGCAGATAGGCGTCCACCACCTCGTCGGAGATGCGATCGCAGATCTTGTCCGGGTGGCCCTCGGAGACGGATTCGCTGGTGAAGAGAAAGTCGCTGCGCGGCATCCGGAGTGTCCCTCAAGGCGGCGAAAGCGGCGTGTGGCGCCGGTGCGGCGGCGCGCCCGAGATAAGGCGAGCGCTCGCACCCGGTCAAGGGCACGCCGCGCTAGGAGCCCTCTCGGGCCTGCAATGCGGCCAAGGCTTTGGTGAGCTCGTAGATGCGGCGGCGGATGACGGGGTCGGTGATGCGGTTGAAGGCGCGCACGAGCTCCAACGTCTCGCGGCGGTCCACGAGCGGGCGGTCGCCTGGGGGATCCTCGTGCTCGAAGGGGGCGGGCGCCTCCTGGAGCCCGGGGGGAACGGCGACCCGCGCCGGCGGATCGAGCCCCTCGAAGAAGTAGCTCACCGGCACCTGCAACACCTGGGCGAGCCGGTACAGGCGGCTGCAGCCGATGCGGTTGGTGCCGCGCTCGTACTTCTGGATCTGCTGGAAGGTCACGCCTACGAGCTCGGCCAGCTTCTCCTGGCTCAGACCCATGAGGGAACGGCGCAATCTAAGACGCTTGCCGACATGGACGTCGATGGGATGGGGGGCTTCGGACATGGGACGTCTGGACTAGGGTCGGGGACGTATCAAGGCGCGCTCAGGGCTCACCTCTTTGTGCGCCCGTTTGCGCAGAAGATCAATCAAGGCGATCACCAACAGCCACCCGACCACCGCCGCATAGGGCAGCCACGGCCGGGTCTGCAGGGGCGGCGGCGCGATCGCAGCCGGCACGGTCCCGTCGATCACGCCGGTCTCGCCGAGCGGCAGCATCTCCACCACCCGTCCGAAGGGATCGACGATGGCCGAGATTCCGGTATTGGCGGCGCGGATCAGCGGCAGACCGGTCTCCACCGCCCGCATGCGCACCTTGGCGAAGTGCTGGTAGGGGCCGGAGCTGTTGCCGAACCAGGCATCATTGGTGATGTTGACCAGAAGGCGCGCGTGGGAGGTGCCGTCGGTGGCGGCGTTGGGAAAGGCCGCCTCGTAGCAGATCAGCGGGCTCATGGGCCACAGCCCGTCGCCGGCCAGGGTGCGCCGGCCCGGTCCCGGGGTGAAGTCGAGCCCGCCCACGGTGAGCTTGCGGATCCCGAAGCGGGCCAGCACGTCCCGGAACGGCACATATTCCCCGAAGGGCACCAGGTCGACCTTGTCGTAGCGATCGATGATATTCCCGCCGTCGTCGAGCAGATACAGGCTGTTGGTGAGCACCGGCCGACCGTCCGGCGCCTCGAAATACCGTTCGGCGCCGAAGGCGAGATAGCTGCCCTCGGGCACCACCCGGGCCAGGATGTCCCGGATCTCCCGGTCCTCGACCCGATAGGGCACAGCACTCTCCGGCCACAGCACCAGGCTCGGCGGCGGGCCCTCGTAGGGAAGCGCGGCGAGGCCCAGATGGCGCTTGAGCCATCGTTCCCGCAGCTCGGGTTTCCATTTGTGGAACTGGGGAATGTTGGGCTGGACGATGCGCACCCCGATGCCCTCTTGTCCGGAGGCGTGGTCGAGGCGCAGCCAGCCGACGAAGAAGGGGGCGGCGAGCAGCAGCCCGCCCGCGAGCAGCGGCCAGAGCCGCCCGCCTTCGGCGCGCCACAGCCACGCCGGCAGGATGGCGAGCTGCACCGTGAGCAGGCCGAAGGCGTACACCCCGATCCAGGCGATCGGCTGCAGGCCGAGGTCGGAGAAGGACCACACGATGGCGATGGGGTTCCAGGGAAAGCGCAACAGCTCGCCCCGCACCACCTCGCCCGCCGTCCACAGCAGCACGAACACCGCCCCTGCGGCCACCATGCCGAGCCGGCGGGCGAGCCAGGTGCCCCAGCTGGCGGCGGCGGTGAACAGGGCGTGGACCAGCACCAACAGCAGCACCGCCGGCGGCGCGAACCGTCCCGCTCCGGGCAGCTGGAAGAAGGCGATGCCGACCCAATACAAGGTGGCGAGGTAATAGGCGAAGCCGAACAACAGCCCGTAGAGCGCCGCGCGCTTGCCGCTTTTGGCCTCGAGGCTGAGGTGGAAGAGGAGGCTCAGGGCGAACACCGCCGGCAGCAGATTGACCGGGGGGATGGCGAGCGCCAGCACCAGGCCGGATGCGAGCGCCAAGAGCCGGGGCCGGGCCAGGACGCGCTGCCACAGCGACCCGATCGCGGGCGGTGTGGAAACCGTCGCACTCATGTCTCCTCTCCCTGCCGCAGACGCCGGATGCGCACCCGCTTGATGCGGCGCGGATCGGCCTCCAACACCTCGAAGCGCAGACCGGCCGGATGGTCCACCACATCGCCGGGCTGCGGGATGCGGTCGCTCAGCGCCGCCAACAGGCCCGCCACCGTCTCCACCTCCTCCCGCTCCTCCTCCAGCAGACGCATGCCCAAAAGCTGCTCGAGCGCCTCCACCTCGACCCGTCCCTCCGCCTCGATGCTGCCGTCGCTCTTGCGCTCCAGCAGCGGCGCCTCGGCCTGCTGGTGTTCGTCGGGCAGTTCGCCCAGGATCTCCTGGATCAGGTCGTGCAGGGTGACCAGTCCCTCCACCCCGCCGAACTCGTCCACCACCACCGCCACATGGTGGTGGCTGCGCCGCATCTCCAGCAGAAGGTCGAGCGCCGGCATAGCCGGGGGCACGAACAACACCGGATGCAGCAAGTCCGCGAGCCGGAAGCCGGTCCCGTCCGCCCAGTAGGGCAGCACGTCCCGCACGTGGACGAAGCCCTCGATGCGGTCGAGATGGTCGCGGTAGACCAAAAGCCGGGTGTGACCGCTTTGCCGCATGGCCTCGATCACCTGGGCGAGGTCGGCGTCCAGCGCCACCGCGGCGATGTCGGCCCGGGGCACGCGCAGGTCGTCCACCTTGAGCTGCCCGAAGGCCAGCACGTTGAGCAACAGCGCCCGTTCCTCCTCGGACAGCCCGCCGAGGCCGGAGCGCTCGGCCTCCTCGATCATTTCCTCGAGGGATTCGCGCACATCCTCCTCGCGTCCGGCGAGTTCGCGGAGCCGTTTGAGCACGGCCTCGAACCACGAGCGAGGACCGGGCTCGGCACTCGCAGCCGGTCTCATCCCAAGCCTCCCCGCCGCTGTGCGTCGGCCCCGCCCAGCCGCATGAGCGCCCGTTCCTCGAGCGCCTCCATATGCTCCGCCTCGCGGGGCTCGACATGGTCGTAGCCGAGCAGGTGCAGCGCGCCGTGAATCAACAAGTGGGCCAGATGGCCGGACAGCGGCCGGCCGAGACGCTCGGCATCGCGGCAGGCGGTCTCCAGCGCCACCACGATGTCGCCGAGCAGCACCGGCTCGCCCGCCTCGGCCAGCCGCGCCAGCTCCTCGGGCCCGAGGATCGGGAAGGACAGCACGTCGGTCGCCCGGTCGCGACCGCGATAGGTGCGGTTGAGCGGGCGGATGGCGGCATCGTCCACAAGCCGCACGCCCACCTCCACCGGACGTCCGAGCTCAACCGCCGCGCTCGCAAACGCAGCCTCGAGTGCGCGTCGGCACAGGCTCACAAGCTCGGGAACATGCTGTCGCCAGCGCGGATCCTGGATCTCGAGATCGACGATGAGGGAACTGTCGCCTTCCCAGTCGTCCAAGGCGGCTTCAGCCGACATCGCCCTCCTGCACCTCCCCCCTGTCCGAGGGCCGCTCATAGGCTTCGATGATCCGGGCCACCAGCGGATGGCGGACCACGTCCTCGCGCCCGAATCGCACCACCGCCACCCCGGGCAGCCGACCGAGGCGGTCCACCGCGTCGGCGAGCCCGGACGGGGTGCCCGGCGGCAGGTCCACCTGGCTGGGATCCCCGGTCACCACCATGCGCCCGTTCTCCCCGAGCCGTGTCAGGAACATCTTCATCTGGAGCCGGGTGGTGTTCTGGGCCTCGTCCAGGATGACGAAGGCGTTCGCGAGGGTGCGTCCGCGCATGAAGGCGAGGGGAGCGATCTCGATCTGGCCGCTTTCGATGCGCGCCGCAAGCCGTCCCTCCGGCAACATGTCGTGCAGGGCATCGTAGAGGGGGCGCAGATAGGGGTCCACCTTCTCCCGGAGATCGCCGGGCAGGAAGCCGAGCCGCTCGCCCGCCTCCACCGCCGGCCGGGAGAGGATGATGCGGTCCACCCGCCGTTCCCGCAGCATCGCCACCGCGGCGGCCACCGCGAGATAGGTCTTGCCGGTGCCGGCCGGACCGAGGGCAAAGACGAGATCGTGCCGCCACAGCGCCCGCAGATAGTGGGCCTGGTTGGGCGAGCGCGGCAGCACCGTGCGCCGTTCGGTCTTGATCTGGAGCTCGAACAACAGCCGCTGCGAGCGGCCGGGCTCCGCCTCGCCCCGCACCAGCCGCAGCGCCGCATCCACTTCCTCGCGGCCGATCGAAATCCCCCGCTCGAGCTCCCGGTAGAGCCGTTCCAACACCGCCGCCGCCTGCGCCACCGCCTCCTCGCTCTCCCCCTGCACCCACACTTCGTTGCCGCGGGCGATCAGGCTCACCGGCAGCTGCTGTTCGATGCGGGCCAGATGGAGCTGGTGCTGCCCGAACAAGAGCGCGCAAAGACGGTTGTCGGCGAAGCGGAGCCGTTGGCTGGCCTGGGTGCGCCGTTCGGCGGAAGCGAGCTGGCGCAGCGGCACCTCTCCCATGGTTCAATGCGGGCGCACCACCCGCCCGGCGAGGCTGTGGGGATGATAGCCGGTAATCTCGACCGTGGCGAGATCGCCGATGCGCAGCTCGCGGTCGCAGACATGGACCGCCTGCATATACGGGCTGCGGCCGACCAGCTGACCGGGATGGCGCCCCGGGCGCTCGAACAGCACCGGCAGCAGCCGCCCCACCTGGGCGGCGTGGAAGGACCGGGTCTGCTCCTCGAGCAAAGCCTGCAGCTCCTGAAGTCGCCGGCTCTTGACCTCCTCCGGAAGCTGCCGGCGCATCGCCGCCGCCGGGGTGCCGGGCCTCGGACTGTATTTGAAGGCGTAGGCCTGGGCGAACCCGACCTCGCGCACGAGCGCGAGGGTGGCCTGGAAGTCCTCCTCCTCCTCGCCCGGAAAGCCGACGATGAAGTCGGAGGAGAGGGCGAGATCCGGCCGCACCCGCCTCAGCGCCTCCACCAGCCGCAGATAATCCGCCGCCCGATAGCGGCGGTTCATGGCCGCGAGCACCCGATCGGAGCCCGACTGGATGGGCAGGTGCAGATACGGCATGAGCGGGGCGAGCTCGCCGTGGGCGCGGATCAGCTCCTCGTCCATGTCCGAGGGATGGGAGGTGGTGTAGCGCAGCCGCACAAGCCCCGGGATCTCGGCGAGGGCGTAGAGCAGCCGGGCCAGGTTCCATTCGCGCCCGTCCGGCCCCATGCCGTGATAGGCGTTGACGTTCTGGCCGAGCAGCACGAGTTCCTTGGCACCCCGTTCGACGAGCAGGCGCGCCTCCCTCATCACCTCGGCGACCGGCCGGCTCATCTCGGCGCCGCGGGTGTAGGGCACGACGCAGAAGGTGCAGAACTTGTCGCATCCCTCCTGCACGGTGAGGAAGGCCGAGACCCCGGGTGCTCCGCCCTCGACCCCGAGTTCGTCGAACTTGCTCTCGGCCGGGAAGTCGGTATCGAGCACCGCACCCCGTTCCCGCGCCCGGCGGGCGAGCAGCTCCGGCAGCCGATGGTAGCTCTGCGGGCCGACCACGATGTCCACGCAGCGGGCCCGCTCCAGCATCAGCGCCCCCTCCGCCTGGGCGACGCAGCCGGCCACCGCAATGGTCATCTCCTCGCCGCGCGCCTTGCGCCGTTGCTTGAGCCGCGCGAGCCGGCCGAGTTCGGAATAGACCTTCTCCGCCGCCTTCTCGCGGATGTGGCAGGTGTTGAGGATGACCAGATCGGCCGTCTCCAGCCGGTCGCTGCGCTCGAATCCGTGGCGCGCCAGCAGCGCCGCCATGCGCTCGGAATCATAGACGTTCATCTGACAGCCGTAGGTCTTGATGAACAGCTTCCTGCGCACGCCGGCACCACCACAACGCCGCACCGTGCCTTCCACTTAGACAGCCCCAGCCCCGCTTCAAGCGGCACCGGAGGCCGTCGCGGGGCACCGATGCACCCCGCAACGACCTCCGTCCCGCGCTCACGAGGCTTCGGCGCTCCGCCCCCGGGCGCGACGGGTGCCGAGACCGATCTTCTTCGCCAGCACGCTGCGCTGCTTGGCGTAGTTGGGCGCCACCATGGGATAATCGTCCGGCAAGCCCCACTTGCGCCGGTACTCCTCCGGCGACATGTTGTAGTGGGTCTTGAGGTGGCGCTTGAGCATCTTGAGCTTCTTGCCGTCCTCGAGACAGATGATGTAGTCGGGTGTGACCGACTTGCGGATGGGGACGGCAGGGGTGGGCTTCTCCTGCTCCTTCTCCTCCTCCTGACCCTGCTTGGCCAGGGTCGTGTAGACGAGGGAGATCAGTTGCGGCAGATCGCCCACCGCGACCATATTGTTGGAGACGTGCGAGGCCACGATCTCCGTCGTCAGGGACAGCAGCTCGCTCTGGCTGATCTTTTCGCTCATGCCGGGAACTTTCCCCTAGCTCGGTTTGCTAGACGAACGCACCATATACCGTAGGAGAGATCTTGTCAAAGACAATCCCGCGTTCAAGGGGTCGAAGAAATGGGGCAAAAAACCGCCATGCAGGCCGATCGGGAGCTGGACATAACCTCCGATGTCTGCCCCATGACGTTTGTGCGCACCAAGATCGCCCTCGAAGGCATGGCCGTCGGGCAGGTGCTGCGCGTCGTCCTGCGGGGCGAAGAACCGCTCGCCAACGTGCCGCGGGCGCTGCTCGACCACGGCCAGGAAGTGCTGGCGGTGCGGCCGCTCGCAGACGGCTGCCACGAACTTTGGGTGCGTCGCAGACGATGAACGCCGGGAGCGCGGCGCGGGGCGGCGGCCGCTCCGGGCCGGGCTCGAGGCGGCTCAGCCGCTCAGACGCCCTGCGCGAGGGGGTGTGGGCGGCAGGCTCTGCCGGTCCCGCTCCAATAGCCGGCGGGCCTGGATGAGATCGCAGCGCATGGTATACGCCGGACGCCGGCGCCCGTCCGGCAGCCGGTAATAGTCGGGGCGCAGCCCGACCCGCTCGAAGCCGAAGGATTCGTAGAGCCGCTGCGCGCCCACATTGTCGCACGCCACCTCCAGGAACATGATCCGTACCCCGAGGTGCAGCGAGCGGATCATGGCGGCGGCGAGCAGCGCTTTCGCCACCCCGCGGCGCCGATAGGCGGGCAGCACGCCCAGGGACAGAAGCTCGCTTTCATCGGCGGCGAGGCGGCAGAGGGCGAAGCCCACCCCGCGTCGCGCTTCGAGATCGAACCGGCGACGCTCGAACAGCCGGGCGATGAGGCCGAAGGCGCCGGGCATCGCCAGCAGGTGGGCGAGATCGCTGCGGCTCCAGGCGTCCTCGAAACAGCTCCGGTGCAGCCGCGCGAGCCGGCCCAGGTCGAAGGGGCCGACGTTCTTGATCTGCAGCGAGGTGGTGGGCGCCGACAGCTCGAGCATCGCTCAGGCCGTGCTCGCGATCAGGGGCCGTCCGGCACCCGGATCGGCATCGGGCGCCCGCAGATAGAGCGGGCTCACCGAGGAGGCGGGTGCCGGCTCTCCTCCCGCAGCCCGGCGGCGCAGAGCGGCCCGCAGCACCCCGAGCGCATGGGGGCCGCTGTCCGTATGCGCGACGCGGTCCGCCCCAGGGATTGCCTGCCAGGCGGCGCGCGGTCCCACCAGGCGAAGCGGGGGGCGCAGCACGGCGGCCAGATCCGCAGGCGAGCGCGCTGTGGCCGGCTCCGCCGGGGAGCCGTCGGGATGGAAACGCTGGGCGTACACCTCACCCTTCTTGCCCGGCAACAGCGCGAGCAGGGGTGAGGTGGCCGGGTCGGATGCGGCCAGGGCGGCGAGCGTCTCGAGGGTGGAGACGGCGTAGACGGGCAGTCCGGTCGCGAGCCCCACCGCCCGGGCCAGCGCCACCGCGGTGCGGACCCCGGTAAACCGCCCCGGGCCGATGCTCACCGCCAGGGCCTCGAGCTCGCGCCAGTCCGCCCCGGCCCCCGCCAGGAGCTCGGCGAGCTCGTCGATCAGCCGTTCCCCGCGCCAGGTGCCGGGCGGGCGGGTGAAGCTCGCCACCAGCGTACCATCGCCGCGAGCCAGCGCCCCGCTCGCGGTCTGATAGCTGCAGTCGAGGGCGAGCAGCACCGGCCGATCCTTCAGGAGACGGCGCGCACCTCCACCACCTCGGGGACGTAGTATTTGAGCAGGTTCTCGATGCCGTTTTTGAGGGTGATCACGGCGCTGGGGCAGCCCGAGCACGCTCCCCGCAGGTGCAGGTAGACGATGCCGCGCTCGAAGCCCTGGAAGACGATGTCGCCGCCGTCGCGCGCCACCACCGGTCGCACCCGGGTTTCGATGAGCTCGCGGATGCGGCGGCTGGTCTCGTCCTCCTCGGCGGCGCCGGCCGCGGGTTCGGCCTCGGCGAGCGCCTCCGGCGCCACCACCGGGTCGCCCGAGAGGTAGTGTTCCATGATGGCGCCCAGCACCGCCGGCTTGAGGAGGTACCAGTCCTCCTGTTCGCTCTTGGTGACGCTGATGAAGTCGCGTCCGAGATGGACCCCGACCACCCCGCCGACGGCGAAGATGCGCGCCGCCAGCGGCGACAGTTGCCGGGCCCGTTCGGGGTCGGTGAAGTCCAACGCACCTTGGGCGAGCACCTCCCGTCCCGGCAGGAACTTGACGGTGGCGGGGTTGGGCGTCGGTTCGGTCTGGATGAACATCGCTGCTTCCTCCGCGGGGCCGCACCTCCCCTCACTTCAAGAGGATGTTGGTAATCTCCCGCAACTGGGTGCGGGCGCGCAAGAGGAGAAAGCCCTGGGCAGCCAGATGGTTCGGCACCAGCAGCGCGTCCAGATCCCCGTTCGCCACCACCCACGGGCGCAAGGTGGCCGCCTGCTCGAACGTGTCGAGCAGCTGCTGCCATGCCCGCTCGAGATTGCGCTCGGCGATCACCGGCGCGAAATCGCGGCCGAGAGCGCGCAGCAGCAGCAGATAGGCGTAGAGCCGTCCCTTGGTGGCGTAGAACAGGTCGTCGGCCCCGAAGTCCAGAAGCCCGCCGCCCTGCTGGATGCGGTCGGAGAGGGCGGCGGAGGCGGAGCCGAGATCGGAGGCGATGCGATCCAGGGTGGCGAGCAGGTTGTCGGCTCGGGAATCGAACACCGCCTCCCCGGCCGCGAGCCTCCGGTTGTAGCGGTTCAGGGCCTCGAGCGCCTTGCGGTACTGGCTTTCGGAGCTCGGCTGCACCGGGGTGGTGGACCATTCCAGGATCCAGACGTCACCCGGGTATTTGAGCCGTCCGGCGGCGGTGTCGGCGTCCGGGTCGATCTCGCTCGAACCCCGGATGCGGGCGAGCTGGTCGGCGAGCTCGATGGCGAAGCGGGACAGCGCGGAGACGATGCCCTTTTGGAACTGGGGCATGTTGTCGAGCAGGGCGCCGGGCTGGAAGAGGGGATCGTTGGCCACCCAGCGGTTCCGGTTGACCTCCCGGTCGATCAGGGCCACGGCGACGGCCACGCTGTAGGAGGCGCCCTCGGGCAGTTGGAGGTCGGCGGCGAACGCCGGGTCGTCGTCGATGCGGTGCAGGTAAAGCGCGCCGCCGGCATAGTAGACCAGGAGCAGCAGCAGGGGCGCGAGTAGGCCGAGACGCCAGCGCGCCAGCCGTCGGGGCCGGGCGCGCTCACCGGTCGATGCCGTCTCGCGAGCCCCGCTTTCCTCCCGGTCCGCGATCATGAGCGCTCCCGCTCGCCGCCCGCGCCAAGAAAGCCCACCGCCCCATAGACCTCCTCCACCACCGGCCGGGCGATGGCCCGGGCCCGCTCCGCACCGCGGGCCAAGACCCGGTCCAGCATGGGACGGTCCGCCAAAAGCTCCCGCATGCGGGCGGAGATCGGCGCCAGCTTGGTCACCGCCAGCTCGGTGAGACGCGCCTTGAAGGCGGAGAAGGAGGCGCTGCGGAACTCCTCCTCCACTTCCGAGCGCGGTCGTTCGGCGAGCGCGGCGTAGATGGTGAGCAGGTTCGACGCCTCGGGCCGGGTCTCGGGATCGTACCAGATGCCGAGGGTGCTGTCGGATTTGGCGCGGCGGATCTTGAGGGCGATGGTGTCCGCATCGTCGGTGAGGTTGATGCGCGACATGTCCGAGGCGTCGGACTTGCTCATCTTGCGGGTGCCGTCGCGCAGGGACATGATGCGGGCCGCCTCGGGCAGGATCAGCGGCTCGGGGAGCGGGAACAGATCCGTGCCGAACTTCCGGTTGAAGGCGCCGGCGATGTCGCGCGCCAGTTCGAGATGCTGCTTCTGGTCCTCCCCCACCGGCACCAGCACCGCCTTGTAGGCGAGGATGTCGGCCGCCTGCAGCACCGGATAGGCGTAGAGACCGAGCGGCGCGCCCTCGCGGTCCTTGCCGGCCTTTTCCTTGAACTGCACCATACGGTTGAGCCAGCCGAGCGGGGTGACGCAGCCGAGCACCCAGTGCAGCATGGCGTGCTCCGGCACCTGGCTTTGCACGAACAGGATCGCGCGCTCGGGGTCGATGCCGCAGGCGAGCAGGGCCGCCGCCACCTCGTAGGTGTGGGCGCGCATGTCCTCGCGCTTTTGCAGGGTGGTCAGCGCGTGCTGGTCGACGATGCAGTAGATGCACTCGTAGCGGCCGTCGTCCTGCAGCCGCACCCACTGGCGGATGGCGCCCAGATAGTTGCCCAGATGCAGGCCGTGGGTCGGCTGGATGCCGGAGAAGACGCGCGCGGTCATGGACCCTCCCGTCGCTTTCGGCCTGAGGCGACCGGCCCCGGCTCACATGCACAGCAGGCGCCGGGGGTCAAGGCCGGTTGCGGGGCTCGGGCTGGTCGGATTCGGGGTAGTCGGCCATCCACTCGGCGATGCGGGCGAAGAAGCCCGCCTTGTGCCGTCTCGCCCAGGATTCGAAATCCCAGGGCTGTTCCGTGGCCGTCAGCACCTCCGGGCGCGCCTGGAACACCCAGGCCCGATAACGCCGGCCGTCCGCACCCCGCACCTGGAACAGCGCAGCCCGGTATTCGTCGCTCTCATAGTGGTTGATGCGCCGCAGGTCCTCGGCGCTCGGGCGCAACAGCAACACCCCTTCCACCTCCGCCTCGGGATCGGGCACCAGGATCGGATAGCAGGCCTCGGCCGCCCGCACCCGGCGAAAGCCGGCAAGCCGTGCCGCCATCCGCTCCTCGGGCCGGATCGGCCGGGCCAACAGGGCGGCGAGGATGTCGACATCCATCAGGGTGCCGAACAAAAACACCGCATCCCGCCCCGCCGCCCGGAGCGGGATTTCCTCGACCACCGCAAGCGGAGCCGCCCGCCGCTCCCGAAGCGCACCCGCGCCGGCCATGTCCTCGCCCCCGTGGTCGGGATCGCGTGAAAGCGGCTGATAGCGGAGCGCACCGCCGGGCACAACCGCTTCAGCAGCCCACCCGTTGCTGCGCCGCCGCGGCCTGGCCGGCAAGGCGGGGGGCGCGCCGGATCCATCCGCCGCCGAGCAACCGTTCGCCCTCGTAGAACACACAGGCTTGACCGGGCGCGACCCCGCTTTCCGGAGCGAGAAAGCGCACCACCGCCCTTCCCGCGCCGGTCGCGCTCAGGCGGGCCGGCACCGCCGGCTGGTTGTAGCGGTGCTGGACCTGGAGCAGCCGGTTCCGGGGCGGGGAGCCGCCGAGCCAGTTGACCTCCTCGAGTTCCGCTTCGGCGCAGAGGGTGGCGCGCCGCGGCCCGACCAGGATGCGGTGGCGGCGCGGGTCGATCTCCAGCACATAGAGCCGCTCTCCGGTCGCCACCCCGAGGCCCCGGCGCTGGCCGACGGTGTAGCGGCCGATCCCCGCATGCCGGCCGAGGACGCGGCCGTCCTGGTGCACGATGTCGCCGCTTCGGGCCGCCTCGGGGGCGAGTGCGGCGACGAGCCGCTGGTGGTCGCCGTCGGGCACGAAACAGATGTCCTGGCTTTCCGCCTTGTCGGCGGTGGGCAGGGCGAGGGTGCGGGCAAGGGCGCGGGTCTTTTCCTTGGAGAGCTCGCCGAGCGGGAAATGGCAGAAGGCGAGCTGCTCCGGGGTCAGGGTGAAGAGGAAATAGCTCTGATCCTTGCGGGCATCCGCGGCCCGGTAAAGCTCAAGACCGCGGGGCCCCTCCCGCCTGCGCACATAGTGGCCGGTCACCAGGGCGGCGGCGCCGAGCTTTCGGGCGACGGCCAAAAGGTCGCGGAACTTGATGCGCTGGTTGCAGCGCACGCAGGGGATCGGGGTGCGCCCGGCCGCATAGGCGGCGGCGAAGTCGGCGATCACCTCCCGGCGAAAGCGCTCCTCGAAGTCCAGCACATAGTGGGGGATGCCGAGATGGTCCGCGACCCGCCTCGCGTCGTAGACGTCCTGGCCGGCGCAGCAGCTGCGGCCGGATGCGGTGGCGACGCCCTGATCATAGAGCTGGAGGGTGACGCCGACCGTCTCATAGCCGCCGCGCGCCACCAGCGCCGCCGCCACCGAACTGTCCACCCCTCCGGACATGGCCACCACCACCCGGCTTCCCGGCGCCACGCCGGGCAGGCGGACGCCGCTCTCGACCAGGGGGTCGGCCGTCATCGCACGCGGCTCCGGCTAGGCGAGGAGGCTCGAGGCGGGCACCTGGATGGTCACCCCCTCCAATCCCGCCTCGAGGCGCAGCTGGCAGCCCAGGCGCGAGGTGGGACTGAGCTCGGGTGCGAGTTCCAGCATTTCCTCCTCCTCCGGGCTGGGCGGCGGAAAGCGCGCGTACCAGGCTTCGGGCAGCATCACATGGCAGGTGGCGCAGGCGAGCGCCCCGCCGCAGGCGCCCTCGATGGGAATCCCGGCCGCGCGGGCGGCGTCCAGCACACGCACCCCTTCCGCCACCTCCACCTCCAGGCGGCGGCCGTCCGGAAGCAGGAACACCACCCGCGGCACGGTTCCTAGACGCTGAAGCTCTCGCCGCAGCCGCAACGGGCCCGCTCGTTGGGGTTGGTGAAGGTGAACTGGGCGCCGAGGCGGTCCTCGACCCAGTCGATCACGGTGCCCTTGATCAACTCCACCGCGTCGCCCTCCAC
>JALSGW010000277.1 GCA_026982585.1 Alphaproteobacteria bacterium
GCCGCATCGGGCTTCCGAACCGTCAGCTCACCGGCCACTGGTGCAGCCGCTGCCGGGGCATCTGGTACGGCTATCCCCTCGAGGTGGAGTGTCCCGTCTGCGGCAACCGCCGCGGCTGACCGCCAACCCTCTTCACCCCTGCACAGAAACTTTCTTTGCACCCCGCGCCGCCGAGGCGGTGCGGAGCGGCAAAGGGCAAGGGCAGCGGTGAACCGGCGCCCTCTGCCAGGATGGCATGGCGTTTGCTTACAAGCGGGTGTGCCACCGCAAGGGAGGGTCTGATGGCCAATCTCCTCTGGCTGCAGGGCGGGGCGTGTTCCGGCAACACCATGTCGTTCCTGAACGCCGAAGAGCCCAGCGCCTGCGATCTCGTCACCGATTTCGGCATCAACATCCTCTGGCATCCCTCGCTCGGGATGGAGCTTGGCGACAATCTCCAGCGCCTGCTCCGCGCCTGTGTGAGCGGCGAAATCCCGCTTGATATCTTCGTCTTCGAGGGCACGGTGGTGCGCGGGCCCGACGGCACCGGGGCCTGGAACCGTTTCGCCGGCCGCCCCATGAAGGACTGGGTGGCGGAGCTCGCCCAGGCGGCCCAGTACGTGGTGGCGATCGGCGACTGCGCGACCTGGGGTGGCATTCCGGCGACCGCGCCCAACCCGACCGATTCCACCGGGCTGCAGTTCCTCAAGCGGCAGAAGGGCGGTTTTCTCGGAGCGGACTTCCGCTCCAAGGCGGGTCTTCCGGTGATCAACATCCCGGGGTGCCCCGCCCATCCCGACTGGGTGACCCAGATCCTGGTGGCGGTCGCAACCGGCCGCGCCGCCGACATCCGGCTCGACGACTTCCAGCGGCCGAAGACCTTCTTCGCGAGCTTCACCCAGACCGGGTGTACCCGCAACATGCACTTCGCCTACAAGGTCTCGGCGACCGAATTCGGCCAGCGCAAGGGCTGTCTCTTCTATGATCTCGGCTGCCGGGGGCCCATGACCCACAGCCCCTGCAACCGGATCCTGTGGAACCGGCAGTCCTCCAAGACCCGCTCCGGCATGCCCTGCCTCGGCTGCACCGAGCCCGAGTTCCCCTTCTTCGATCTCGCGCCCGGCACCGTGTTCAAGACCCAGACGGTGATGGGGGTGCCCAAGGATCTGCCCGAGGGCGTCGACAAGACCGGCTACATCAAGCTCACCGTGGCGGCCAAGGCGGCGGCACCCAAGTGGGCGGAAGAGGACATTTTCGTCGTGTGACGAAGCGGGAGGGAGATCGATCATGGCCCAGAGTGCGGTCCAGACCCTCGACATCTCGCCGGTGGGCCGGGTCGAGGGCGATCTTGATGTGCGGGTCGAGGTCGAGAACGGGGTGGTGGTGAACGCCTGGACCAGCGCCGAGCTGTTCCGCGGCCTCGAGGTGATCCTGCGCGGCAAGGATCCCCAGGCGGGGCTGATCGTCACCCCGCGGGCGTGCGGGATCTGCGGCGCCTCCCATCTCACCTGCGCCGCCTGGGCGGTGGACACCGCCTGGCAGACCGAAGTGCCCCGCAACGCCATCCTCGCCCGCAATCTCGGTCAGATCACCGAGAGCCTCCAGAGCCTGCCACGGCACCACTACGCGCTCTTCAGCATCGACTTCACCAACAAGAACTACGCCAGGAGCAAGTTCTACGAAGAGGCGGTGCGCCGCTGGGCCCCCTTCACGGGCAAGCACTATGAGATCGGGGTGACCATCTCCGGCAAGCCGGTCGAGATCTACGCCCTGTTCGGCGGCCAGTGGCCGCATTCCAGCTACATGGTGCCGGGCGGTGTGATGTGCGCGCCAACGCTCGCCGACATCACCCGCGCCTGGTCGATCCTCGAGTATTTCCGCCGCACCTGGATCGAGCCGGTGTGGCTGGGCTGCCCCATGGAGCGTTACGAGGAGATCCGCTCCTACGACGATTTCCTCGCCTGGCTGGACGAGAAACCCGAGCACGCCAATTCCGACCTCGGACTCTACTGGCGCATGGGCGTGGACATCGGCCTCGACAAATACGGCCGCGGCCACGGGCGGTTCATCTCCTGGGGCTATCTGCCCCACGAGGACAAGTACCAGCGTCCCACCATCGAGGGGCGCGCCAGGGCCGTGATCATGAAGGGCGGCGTCTACGACGGCCACACCGACACCCATCACGAGGTGGATCAGGCGGTGGTGCGCGAGGACATCCAGCGGGCCTGGTACGACGAGCCCTCCGGGCTGCATCCCTTCGACCGCACCACCCGCCCCTCGCCCAAGGCGGACATCGATCCCGCCGGCCGCTATTCGTGGGCGACGGCGGTGCGGCACGAGCACTTCGGCCGGCTCGAGGCGGGGCCGCTCGCGCGCCAGGTGATCGCCGGGGGCGATCACGGCGAGCCCTGGCAGCACAAGGATCCGCTGGTGCTGGACATGTACCGCAAGATGGGCGGGCCGAGCGTGCTGCTGCGGCACTTCGCGCGCATGCACGAGCTCGTGAAGCTCTATCGCGAGGCGGAGCGCATCCTGCGCGAGTTCCGCCTCGACGAGCCCTGGTACATCAAGCCCACCGAGCGGGACGGGCGCGGCTGGGGCGCCACCGAGGCCATCCGCGGGGCGCTGTGCCACTGGATTGAGGTCAAGGACGGGAGGATCGAGAACTATCAGATCATCGCCCCCACCACCTGGAACGTCGGCCCCCGTTCGGACGCAGGCGAGCGTGGACCGATCGAGGAGTCGCTGATCGGAACCCCCATCGCCGATCCCACCGATCCGGTGGAGGTGGGCCACGTCTGCCGGTCCTACGATTCCTGCCTGGTGTGCACGGTGCACGCCTACGACCGCAAGACCGGACGCGAGCTGGCGCGCTTCCGCACGGCCTGAGGTTCGCGCCATCGTCCAGCCAGGGATGCCGGCGGGAGCACCGTTCCCGCCGGCCGAGGGGGGGCCATGTCCGACCGACCACCGCGTGATCCCGACGCCCTGCGCCGCTACATCGCCGAGCTCCTGGCCTCGGGGCTCGAGACCGAAACCGAGCCCATGCCGCGCACCGAGCGGGAGTTCGCGGAGATCCTGGATCAGCTGCGCGCCCTCGATCCCGAGGATGTGCGCGGCCGGCTCGTGATCGCGGGTTTCCTCGACCATCCCTACGGTCCCGAGCAGCAGCGCTGCCAGGAGTGCATCTATTACCTGGTCCACCGCCGCTGGTGCGACATTCCCGAAATCTCGCTCCCCTGCGAGCCGGACTGGTGGTGTCGCCTGTGGCGGATCTGAACGGGGTGGAGGAGGGTCGATGGGCGAGGAGGCCGTGCGGCGACGCATCCAGGAACTGCTCGCGGGCGGGCTTGCCACCGAAGTGTGTCCGCGGGCGGACACGCCCGAATCGGTGCAGGGGTTGATCCAACGGCTGCGGGAGGAGGCCGGCGAGGATCTCGAGGCGCGTCTCGTGCTGGCCGGTTTCACCCTCAACCCGGTGCTGCACGGCGGGATCGAGCAGGCCTGCGAGACCTGCATGTACTATCTGGTCCACCGCCGCTGGTGCGAGCTGCCGGAGCTGAACCTGCCGGTGGAGCCCAGATGGTCGTGCCGGCTGTGGCGGATCTAGCTGCGAGGGCCGGGCGGTGGTGTGGGTGGTGATCGGCTGCGGCAATCCCCTGCGCGCCGATGACGGTATCGGGCCCAGGGTGATCGCCGAGCTGCGCGCGCGCTTTGGGGAGCGGTTTGGTCTGCGCCTGCTCGATGCGGGCACGGACGGGATGGCGGTGGTCTACGGGATGCGCGGTGCCGAACGGCTCGACATCGTCGACGCCGTCGCATCCGGCAGCCCCCCGGGCACCATTTTCGAACTCGCCGGCGACGAAGCCGAGGAAGCCCCCCCGCCCGGCGGCGGGCTTCACGACTTCCGCTGGCCGCACGCCCTCTATGTGGGGCGGCGCCTGCTCGGGGCCGCGTTCCCCGCGGAGGTGCGGGTCCATCTCGTCGAGGCGGCACGCCTCGACTACGGGGAGGAACTGTCGCCGCCGGTGGCGGCGGCGGCGGCGCGCCTGGTGGCGCGCTTTGCGGAACGGATCGGGGATGGCTGAGGAACATGTGGAGCTTGCCGCCGAGCTCGTCGACGGCCGGCTCCGGTTCAGCGCCGAAGCGGTGGCGGCGGCCGGGCTCGACGCGCTCGAGAGCTGCGCCCTGCTGCGGGAAGGGGAGGATCTGTGGCTGATGCCGCTTCGCGACGGGCGGCACGGCGGTCTGCTCTTCAAACGCCGCAACGCCCACGGGGACCGGGTGGTGGAGGCCGTGGACTTCTTCCGGCGCCACGGTCTCGCGGGCGCCGCGCCGCGACGGCTCCGCTTCCTCTGGTGCTCCAGACGGGCCGCCTATGTGGCGCGCAATGTGTTCGCCAAGCATGGTCAAGATGATTAGCGCCACCACTGTGTAAACGTTATTTACAGTCTGCAAAATTTCTTGACGCTGCGCTCGCTCTTGCGCAGAGTGACTTCGTCCGTGCTGAGGAGGGAGGATCTCCGCCTTGAGCGGCGAAGCGGCAAGCGCCACTGTGTCCGCCGCGCTGCGGGTGGTCGACGATCCCCGCTACGCCCTCGAGGAACGGGTGGCGATGCTCGCGGACATCGCCCGCGGGTTGCGCGACCGTCCCCGCCGGCCGGAGGATCTCGATGCGGCCCGGGCACTTTTGGAGCGGGCGCTGGCGATGGTCGGCGACCAGCACCCCCTCGCCGCCGCCCGCATCCGGCTCCAGCTTGCGGCGGTGCTGCGCGAGCGGCCGGAGGGTGGTGCCGGGGCGCTCGAGCAGGCCCGCCGGCTGCTCGAGGCGGCCCGACCGGTGCTGGAGCGCGAGGGGACGCCCGAGGAGCGCGGCGATCTCGACATGCAGCTGGGGGTGGTGCTCCACAGCCTCGCCGCCGAGGGACGCGCGGCCATGCGCGAGGCGGTTTCCGCCTATCAGCGCGCCCTTCGGGTGTTCACTCGTGAGCGCCACCCGCGCGAGTTCGCGATCCTCCAGAACAATCTCGCCACCGCCTTTCTCGCCATGGGATTCGCAGACGGCGCCGGCGCGATGCGCGAGGCGTTGGCGGTGCAATGTTTCGAAGCCGGCCTCGCCGCCATCGATCCCGACAGCCATCCCCGCGAATGGGCGATGCTCCAGAACAATCTCGGCAACGCGCTCCAGAGCGTGCGCAGCGGCCATCCGCTGGCCAACCGCCTGCGGGCGCTCGAGGCCTATCGGGCCGCCCTTAAGGTGCGCGATCGCCGCCGCGCACCGGGCGAATACGCCAACACCCTCGCCAACATGGCGCAGTGCCTGCTCGCGCTTCCCGACGATCCGGAACGCCCCGCGCGGGGCAATCGCGGCCGTCGCCGCGAGGCCGTGCGCCTGCTGCTCGAGGCCCACGGCATCTTCGAGGAGCGGGGAGAGACGGCGAAGGCGGCGGCGGTGGCGGAGCTGCTCGCCGAACTGCAGCGGGACGTCGACCGCGGCAATGGTGACGTCCAGGGAACAACCGACCGTGGAGGAGGGAGCTGACCAGATGACCGTAGCCAGCGTGCTTCTCGCCCTGATCGCCGGCCTCATCGCCTCGGTGGTGGGCGGTGCACTCGGCGGCATGTGGGTTGCGGCCAAGGATCTGGGGCGGGAGCTGGCGGCGATGATGGGCGCCTTCTACGGCCCGCTCGCCGGAGCGAGCGGGGTGGTGGTGGGTCTCGTGATCTATGCGTTCATGTGAATCGACATCGATCTCCGCAGCACGCAACCGGATCGTCACGAGGAGTCGCATCGTCCATGTGGGAAATGGCCAAGCACAGCATCCTTCTGTTCTTCCAGGGAAAGCTGTTCCAGGACTACGGCATGGTCTTCCAGAAACTGGGAATGGGGATCCTTCTGACCGTGGTCCTCTTCCTGGTGCTGGCGCTGATCGGGGCGCCCTTGTGGCTGGCCGCCGCCGTTGCCGGCTTCGCCGGCGGGCTGGTGCAGCCGTATCTGTTCCGGGATCTCAAGTATCGCTGAGGCTGGGGTGACGGATCTTCGGCGCACGCTGGACGAGCTGGCCGCGCTCGAGGCGGCCCTGGGCGAGCTGGAGGAGACGCCGGCACGCCTCGCCCGCCGCTGGCGCGATTCCGTGGAGGAGTTCTACCGCGAAGCGCTGCGCCGGCTGATCCGCGATCTCCGCAAGGATGAATGCTGTGCCGCGCGGCTGCGGGAGATCGCAAGCGATCCCTTCGTCTACGCCGCCCTGCGCCGGCTCGAGATCCTCCGCCCCTCGCTGCAGGAGCGGGTGGAGACCGCGCTCGATTCGGTGCGACCCATGTTGCGCGGGCACGGCGGCGACGTCGAACTGATCGAGGTCGTCCCGCCCGATCGCGTCCGCCTGCGCTTTGTCGGCAATTGCGACGGCTGTCCGGCCTCGACGCTGACCTTCTATGCCGGGGTCAAGAAGGCCATCGAGGAGCATTGTCCCGAGATCCGCCACATCGAACAGGCGCCCGCCACCGGGACCGGCGGCGGCGCTGCCTTCACGAGCCCCTTCGCCGCCGCGCCGGGCAGGTGGCATCCGGCCGCAAGCGTGGCGGAGCTGCCGGACGGCGGCATCCTGGTGCGGGAGATCGCCGGCGAGCGGTTGATCCTGGCGCGGATCGGACCGGTGGTGAGCTGCTTCGTCGACGCCTGCGCCCACCTCGGGCTGCCGCTCAGCGACGGGACGGTGGAGGACGGGGTGCTGGTCTGCCCCCATCACGGCTTCCGCTACGATCTGCGCAGCGGCGAATGTCTGACCGTTCCCGAGGTGCAGCTCGAGGTGCGGGCGGTGCGGCTCGTGGACGGCCGCATCGAGGTGCGGGCGGGAGAGGGATGATGCGGGTGGCGCTGCGTCGACCCCATCCGGCCCCGGTGCTGCCGCCGCTTCTCGATCCTGCCGGCGCCGCGGTGATCCTCGGACGGCTGCCAGGCGCACCGGTGGCACCTCTTTCGGCCGATCGCCGCACCCTCTTCGGCCCGCGCGGCGTGCTGTGGCTCGAGGACGGCAGCCTCCTGGTGGCCGACAGCGGCCATCACCGTCTCTTGCTGTGGGGGGATCCGAACCGCGACGGCCAGCCGGCCGATCTCTGGTGGGGGCAGGAGGATGCGAGCGGCCAGCGCCCCAACCGCGGCGGCGAGGTGGGGGCCTTGGGGCTGCGGCTTCCGGTGGGCCTCGCGGCCGGCCGGGGCCGGCTGTTCGTCGCCGATTCGTTCAACCATCGCGTCCTGGTGTTCGCGGGGATCCCCCGAGGTCCCGCCGAAAGGCCGGTTGCGGTGATCGGCCAGGACGGCTTCGCGTGCGGGGAGCCGAACCGCGGCGGTGCGCCCGATGCGACCACCCTGCACTGGCCCTTCGGCGTCCACCTGGACCAAGCCGGGCGGCTTTGGGTGGCCGATGCCGGCAACCGCCGGGTGCTGATGTGGACGGAGCCGCCCGAGACCCCGGCACAGCCGGCCGAGCTGGTGCTGGGCCAGGCCGATCCGCGGTCTCGTGACGGGAACGCCGGCGGTGCCGTGGGCGCCGCCGGCATGCGCTGGCCGCATGCGGTGTGGGTGGCGCAGGAGCGGCTGTTGGTCGCCGATGCCGGAACCAGCCGTATCATGATCTGGGACCGCATCCCCGAGCGCGACGGTGCTCCCTGCGACCGGGTACTGGGCCAGCCGGATCCGGTCTCGGACGGGCACAACCGGGGGCGGGGGGAGCCGGGCGCCGACACGCTTTCCATGCCCTATGCGCTGGCGGCGCTCCTGGACGGGCGCATCCTGGTGGCGGATACCGCCAACTCCCGGCTGCTCGCCTTCGCCCCGGACGCCACCACGGGCGCGCCGGCCGTGGCCCTCACCGGCCAGTCGGATGCCGGCACCCGGGGGGACAACCGCTGGCGGGCGCCGGCCCGGGACAGCCTTTCCTGGCCCTACGGCCTTTCCCCACTGGGGCGTCGGATCGCGGTCGCCGATACCGGCAACGACCGCGTGCTGCTGTGGGAGTTGGCCTCGTGACGGCGCCGGCTCCCTCCCTCAAGGCGATGCGCCTGCGGGTGCGCGGGATCGTGCAGGGGGTGGGCTTCCGGCCCACCGTGTGGCGGCTTGCGCGGCAGCTCGGCCTTGTCGGCCGGGTGCGCAACGAGGGCGACGGGGTGGTGGTGGAGGCGGCGGGACCGGAGGCGGCGCTCCAAGCCCTGGCCGAGCGCATCCGCCTTGAGGCGCCGCCGCTCGCCCGCATCGATGCGCTCGAGCGGGAGCCGATGTCTGGACTGGAGGCTGCGGACTTCCGGATCGAGGAGAGCGCCGGCGGCGGCGGGCCGCGGCCGGTGGTGCCGCCCGATGCCGCCATCTGCGAGGACTGCGCGCGCGAGCTGCGGGATCCCTTCGACCGCCGCTATCGGTATCCGTTCCTCAACTGCACCCGCTGCGGGCCGCGCTTTTCCATCCTCGAGGGCATCCCCTACGATCGCGCCCGCACCACCATGCGCGCCTTTCCCATGTGTGCGGACTGCAGGCGCGAGTACGAGGCGCCGGCGGATCGGCGCTTCCACGCCCAGCCCACCGCCTGTCACGCCTGCGGCCCGCGGGCGTGGCTGGAGCGGGCGGGCGGCGGGACCGTCGCCTTCGATGCCTACAGCCAGCTCGATGCAGTGGATGCGGTGGCGGGGCTCTTAAGGCGCGGCTTCATCGTCGCCATCAAGGGGCTCGGCGGCTTCCACCTCGCCTGTCTCGCCACCGATGCCGCCGCCGTGCGGCGCCTGCGCGCGCGCAAGCGTCGCGACCGCAAGCCCTTTGCCCTGATGGCGCGCGATCCGGAGGTGATCCGCCGCTACGCGCACCTGTGCGCGGCCGAGGAAGCGCTGTTGCGCGGACCCCGGGCCCCCATCCTGTTGCTTCAGGCGACGGGGCCAGAGCGGCTGCCCGCGGAGGTCGCGCCCGGGCTCGATCTCCTCGGCTTCATGCTGCCCTACACGCCGCTCCATCTCCTCGTGATGCGGCGTCTTGAGGTGCCGGTGGTGATGACCAGCGGCAATCTCTCCGACGAGCCGCAGGTGATCGACGAGGAGGAGGCCCGCACCCGTCTGGGCGATATCGCCGACGTCTTCCTCATGCACGACCGGCCGATCGCGAACCGGGTCGACGATTCGGTTGTGCGGGTCATCGACGGCGCCCCGCGTCCGTTGCGCCGCGCCCGCGGCTGGGTACCGGAGGCGGTGCCGCTTTCGCCGCGCCTTGCCGCATCCCCGCCGCTGTTCGCGGTGGGAGGCGATCTCAAGAACTGCTTCGGCCTGCTGGTGGACGGGGCGGCGGTGCTCTCGCAGCATCTGGGCGATCTCGCCGATGCGCGGGTGGAGGCGGCGTGGCGCCGGGCCCGCGAGCTGTTCTTCGACCTGTTTTGCTTTCGCCCGAAGGCGGTGGTGATCGACCGCCATCCCGCCTACCGCGGCCGCGTGCTCGGCGAGGAACTGGCGCTGGAGCTGGGCGTGCCGGTGATGGAGGTGCAGCATCACGCGGCGCACTTCGCCGCCGTGCTTGCGGAGCACGGCTTCGGCCCCGGCGAGGCTGCCGTGGGGCTCGTGCTCGACGGCACCGGCTGGGGCGAGGACGGCACGGTGTGGGGCCTGGAGGCGTTCGTGGGCGATCTCGCTGCGCCGCGCCGCATCGCCTCTCTGCGATCGGTGCCCATGCCCGGCGGCGAGCGGGCTGCCCGGGAGCCGTTCCTGATGCTCCTCGCGCACCTCTCGGGCCTGGGGGAGGAGGTCTGGGCCAAACTGCCCGAGCGACTCGGAGACCGGCTCGCCGGCGAGCTGCGGCGTTTTGCTCCGGTGCTCGCGGGAAGGCTTCCGGCTGTGCGGACAAGTTCCGCCGGCCGGCTGTTCGATGCGGTGGCGGCCCTTCTGGGTTTTCCCCACGAACGGCAGGCCTATGAGGGCGAGGCGGCCATGTGGCTCGAGGCGCTGGCCGCCCGGGCCGCGGGAGCGGACGAGAAGGTCGGGCCGGAGCTCGTGCCCGTGGCGGTAGACGGCGGCGGCATCCGCCGCCTCGATCCCGCACCGCTCCTGCACGAGCTGATCCGAGGCCTCGCCGCGGGCGTGGCGCCTGCCCGCCTCGCCTACCGCTTCCACCGGGCCTTGGCGGCGGCTCTCGTGGAGCTTGCAAGCGGGCTTGCCGCAGCCAACGGTCTCGCAACGGTGGCTCTCTCCGGCGGCTGCTTCCACAACCGTCTGCTCACCGAGGCGGTGGCATCCGGTCTGCGGAACCGGGGCCTGGAGGTGTTGGTCCACCGCGCGGTGCCCGCCGGCGACGGCGGCCTCGCCCTGGGCCAGCTTGCGGCGGTGGCGGCACGGTTGAGCAAGGAGGTGTGAGCCATGTGTCTCGGCATACCCGGCAAGGTGGTGGCGGTGACCGACGCCGAGCGCCGGCTCGGTCTCGTGGAGATCGCCGGCACGCGCCGCGAGGTGAGCCTCGCCTGCGTGGCCGAGCCGGAGCGGCCGCTCGAGGACTGCGTCGGCAGTTGGGTGCTCGTCCATGTGGGTTTCGCCCTCGCCCGCATCGGCGAGGAGGAGGCGCGGGCCACCCTCGCCGTGCTGGAGGAGCTGGGCGAGGTGCAGGAGGAGCTCGCCGCCATGCGGGCGAGCGGCAGCTAGGGAGACGCACGATGTCGGAGAAGGCGCTCTCCGGTCTTTATCCCTTCCTGCACGGGCGGCGCCAGGATCCGGCGGCGCTCGAGGCGGCGCTCGTCGAGTCCGTGCGCCAGAAGAGCGCGCACCACCTGCAGGTGATCGAGCAATTCTTCGCCCGCAACGCCGAGGCGGTGGTGGCCTGCGCCCGTACCCTCGCCGAGGTCTTCCGAGGAGGCGGCCGTCTGTTCGCCATGGGCAACGGCGGCTCCTCCTGCGACGCCGCCCATGTGGCGGTGGAGTTCCTCCATCCCATCACCGCCGGCCGGCCGGCGCTCACCGCCGTCGATCTCAGCTGCGATCGCACCATGATCACCGCGGTCGCCAACGACGTCGGCTACGAGCACGTCTTCGCCCGCCAGCTGATCGCCCAGGCCCGCCCCGGCGACGCCCTGATCGGCCTCTCGACCAGCGGCAACTCGCCCAATCTGGTGCGCGCCTTCCGCGAGGCGAAGCGGCTCGGACTCAGGACCATTGGCCTCGCCGGCCACACCGGGGGCGAGATGGCGCGGCTCGGCCTCGACCACTGTCTCGTGGTGGAAACCGACAGCATCCACCGGGTGCAGGAGGCGCACGTCACCATCTACCACATCCTCTGGGATCTGGTGCACACGCTGCTGGCCGACGATCGGCGCGGCGGCGATGCGGCGGCGGGAGAACGGTCATGAAGTACGTGGACGAATTCCGCGACCCGGAAAGGGCACGGCGGCTTGTCGCCGCAATCGAGGGTCTGGTGGCCGACATTCCCACCTGCCGCGAGCGCCCCCTCTACATCATGGAGGTCTGCGGCGGGCATACCCATGCCATCTTCAAGTTCGGCATCGAGGGCATGCTGCCCGAAGAAATCGAGCTCGTGCACGGGCCCGGCTGCCCGGTGTGCGTGCTGCCCATGGGGCGGGTGGACGACTGCGTCGCGCTCGCCGAGACGCCGGGGGTCATCTTCACCACCTTCGGCGACGCCATGCGCGTGCCGGGTTCGCGCAAGAGCCTGCTTCAGGCCAAGGCGGAAGGCGCCGACGTGCGCATGGTCTATTCGCCGCTCGATGCGCTGGCCATCGCCCGTCGCCATCCCGACCGGGAGGTGGTGTTCTTCGGGCTCGGCTTCGAGACCACCATGCCCGCCACCGCGCTCACCATCCTCCAGGCGGAGCGCGAGGGCATCCGCAACTTCTCGGTCTTCTGCAACCACATCACCATCATCCCCACCATCAAGGCCATCCTCGACAGCCCCGACATGCAGCTCGACGGCTTCCTCGGCCCCGGCCACGTGAGCGCGGTGATCGGCACCCGTCCCTACCGCTTCATCCCCGAGGTCTACCGGCGGCCGGTGGTGATCGCGGGCTTCGAGCCGCTCGACATCCTGCATGCCCTCTGGCGGGTGCTGGTGCAGATCCGGGACGGCCGGCCGTTCGTCGAGAACCAGTACCGGCGGGTGGTGCGCGAGGAGGGCAATCCCTCCGCCCTCGCCGCCATCGAGCGGGTGTTCGAGCTGCGGGAATTCTTCGAGTGGCGCGGGCTGGGCTCCATCGACCATTCCGGCGTGCGCATCCGCGACGCCTACGCCCGCTTCGACGCGGAGCGGCGTTTCTCGATCCCGGCCCTGAAGATCGCCGATCCCCGCTCCTGCCAGTGCGGCGAGGTCCTCAAGGGCGTGCTCAAGCCCTGGCAGTGCAAGGTGTTCGGCACCGCCTGCACGCCCGAGACGCCGCTCGGTGCCCTCATGGTCTCCTCCGAGGGGGCCTGCGCCGCCTGGTACCAGTACGGGGATCTCGACCGCGTGATGGAGGCGCGCGCGTGAGCGAACACCGCGACCTGCTCGCCGAGCGCCGGCGCCGCCTGTTCGAGGTGGCGGCGGGCCGCGTCACCCTCGCCCACGGCAGCGGCGGCAAGGCCATGCACGAGCTCCTGGAGGCGCTGGTGGTGCCGACCTTGGGCGACGCGGAACTGGCCCGAATGGACGACCAGGCGCGCCTCGATCCCGGCACGCTCGAAGCGGGCGCCCGTCTCGCGCTGACCACCGACGGTTTCGTGGTGCAGCCGCCCGTGTTTCCAGGCGGCGACATCGGGCGCCTCGCCGTCTGCGGCACGGTCAACGATCTCGCGGTCGGCGGCGCCGAGCCGCGGGCCCTGGCGCTCGCCCTGGTGCTGGAGGAGGGGCTGGAGCTGGCCTTTCTCGAGCGCATCCTCACTTCCGCCCGAGCCGCCGCCGAGGAGGCCGGGATCGCCATCGTCGCCGGGGACACCAAGGTGGTGCCGCGCGGTGCCTGCGACGGGCTGTTCGTGACCACCACGGGCATCGGCCTGCTCGCGCCCGGCTGCGATCTCGGACCGCATCGCATCCGGCCCGGCGACCGCCTCTTTGTCTCGGGGCCGCTCGGCGATCACGGGGCGGCGGTGATGGTCGCCCGGGGCGACATGGCGCTCGAGGTGGAGGTGCGCTCGGACTGCGCGCCGCTTTGGGATCTCGTCCGGCATCTCAGGGCCGAGGTGCCGGGTCTGCGCTGTCTGCGCGATCCCACCCGCGGCGGCTTCGCCACCACCGTGGTGGAACTTGCGCGCGGCTCCGGCCTCGCCTTCGAGATCGAGGAAGCCGCCTTGCCGGTGCGCGACGAGGTGCGCGGGGTGTGCGAGATCCTGGGGCTCGATCCCCTCTATCTCGCCTGCGAGGGACGGCTCGTGGGCGTGGTGGCGGAGGAGGACGTGCCTCGCCTCGAAGCGGCGCTTTCGGCCCATCCCCAGGCTGCCGGAGGTGGCCTCGTGGGCCGGGTGGTGGAGGGACGGCCGGGCCGCGTGGTGATGAAAACCGCCTTCGGCGGCCGTCGCATCGTCGACATGCTGATCGGGGACCAGCTGCCGAGGATCTGCTGAGATTCACGAACTCGCCCTCACCCGAAGCATCGTCGCCATCGTCGCCGAACACGCGCGGGGCCGCAGGGTGCGGCGGGTGCGGCTTTGCATCGGCAAGTTCGCCGGCGTGATGGTGGATGCGGTGCGCTTCTGCTTTCCGCTT
>JALSGW010000278.1 GCA_026982585.1 Alphaproteobacteria bacterium
GCAGGCAGCTCTTGAGGGGAAAGCCACCGCAGCCCGAAGCCGCCCTCCGCCACCGCAACCCCATCACGACACACCGGCAGGATGCGGGTTTCGGGATGGCGCCACAGCCGCTCGAGGGCCTCGGGGTCGGAGCGGAGTTCGGGCCGGCGCCGAAGTTCGAGCGTGTCGTAGACGAGAGCGCAGCGACGGAGCACGGTTCCCCCAGATGGGACACCACCCAACCGCACCGCCTAGGCTAACGCCGCGGCAAAGGGATACAAGCCCGGCCCCGCCGCTTTCGTCGCTGCGAAGAGACGCGCTACGCCGACCCTCTACCGCACCCCGGCGAGGCGCCGGGCAAGGCGCTCGAGCGGCACATAGACCACGGCGATATACCAGCCGTAGAGGAAACTTTCAGCAAGCCCCAGGAAGAAGCTCCCCCAATCGAGCCAGACAAACCCCGGCAACAACCGGCTCCAGACCGGATACATGGCGTATTGGGGCCACAACAGGTCAAAGCCGACACACAACACATAGGTGAGGGCCAGGAACAGGCCCAGCGCCCAGCCGAGCCGCGCCACCGCCCGCCCCATCGAGGGAAGCGCGCGTTCGCTCGCCACCGATGCTGCACCGACCATCGTCCGCACCTCCAGCCGTGCGCCTTGAAGGAGGCGCTCCGGGACCATGGTGGAGGTGGGGATTCCAGCCGTGGGAAGGTCAAGCGCTGGATGGCCCCGCGCCGCGCATCGCCCCCTTGTCAAGGGCGAAAAAACGGCTAGATAGCGGGCGGCTACGCCGCGTGGGCGGCCGCGCGCACTGGCCTCGGTTCGGCCGAGGGGTGCGTTTTTGTCGTTCTATCGGGCGGGATGCGATCGGCAGCCGGCGACCGGTCTCGGCACAGCTGCAAGAGCACAACTCGGGCCTTCGGGCTCCCGCCCACGGAACCGCCGGTTCCGGCCCCGCAAGGGGTCGGCCCTTCACTTCCATTTCCGGTGCGAGGAGGAGAGCGATGGTCGACTCCCTCGTCCCAATCGGGGTGGAAGCCGAAGCGGAGGTGTTGGACACCCGAGCCGAGGTTTCCGACGCGGCCTTCACGACCGAAGGCAGCCATCCCGAGCGGAGCGAACGCAAGGATTTCTTCGTCGAGCGTCACGGCCTGCGCTTCGCCGGCACCCATTTGATCCTGGATCTGTGGGAGGCCGAGCGTCTCGACGATGTGGCCCACATGGAATGCGCGCTTAGGCGGTGCGTGGAGGTGGCGGGAGCCACGCTCCTGCACCTGCACCTGCACCGCTTTACGCCCAACGGGGGCATCTCCGGGGTGGCGGTGCTGGCGGAGAGCCACATCTCGGTGCACAGCTGGCCGGAGCGCGGCTATGCCGCCTTCGACATCTTCATGTGCGGCGCCGCGCGTCCGCATCGGGCCATCGAGGTGCTGCGGGAGGCGTTCCGGCCCAAGCGCATGACCGTCACCGAACAGCTGCGCGGGGTGTTTTGATGCTCTGGTACACGGAAACCCTGCACCCCCGCTGGCGCCAGACCCTGCTCATCAAGGAGGTGCTCTACCACAGCAACACCGGCCTGCAGGAGATCGTGGTGTTCGAGCACGAGGACTGGGGCCGGGTGCTGGTGCTGGACGGCGCCCTGCAGCTCACCACCGCCGACGAGTTCGTCTATCACGAAATGCTCGCCCATGTGCCCGTGCGGGCGCACGGGCGGGTGCGGCGGGTGTGCGTGGTGGGCGGAGGCGACGGCGGCACCCTCAGGGAACTGTGCAAATACCCGGACATCGAGCGTCTCACCCATGTGGAGATCGATCCCGGGGTGATCGCCTTTTGCCAGCGCTACTTCCCGGAAGTGAGCGCGGGCGCCTTCGAGGATCCCCGCTACGAGCTGGTGGTGGCGGACGGCGCCGCCTTCATGGCGGAGGAGGGGGAGCGCTTCGACCTCATCATCGTGGACTCCACCGATCCCCAGGGCCCCGGAGCCGCCCTGTTCACCGCCGACTTCTACCGGGCCTGCCGCAAAAGGCTCGCCGAGGGCGGGATCCTCGTCACCCAGACCGGCAATCCGGCGATCGAGAAACAGGAGCTGATCGACACCCAGCGCCACAAAAGGCAGGCGGGCTTCGCCGACGTGTCCTTCTACCTGTGCGCCGTGCCCACCTACATCGGCGGCTTCATGAGCCTCGGCTGGGCGAGCGACGATCCCGCGCCGAGGCGGGTGGATCTGGCCGAGCTGCGCCGCCGCCCGCTGCCCGAGGGGCTGCGCTACTATACGCCGGAGATCCACTGGGCGAGCTTCCATCACCCGCCCTGGCTGGTGGAGCTCGCCTCCCGTGCGCTCGGGGAGGAGGGCTGAATGCGCATCGCCGTCGGCGGCCTGCACCACGAGACCAACAGTTTCGCGCCGCAACCCGCGACTTTCGCGCGCTTCGAGGAGGCGGACGGATGGCCGCCGCTTTGCGTGGGAGAGGAGATCTTCACCCATAGCGAAGGGGCCAATCTGGCGGTGGCCGGCTTCATCGCCGAGGCGCGGCGCCAGGGTCACGAGCTGGTGCCGCTTCTCTGGGCCAACGCCTGCCCCTCGGGACCGGTGGAGGAGGAGGCCTATGAGCGGCTCGTCGGCATGCTGCTGGAGCGGCTCGCCGACGCCATGCCGGTGGACGGCCTGTTCCTCGACCTCCACGGGGCGATGGTCACCACCCACCTGGACGACGGTGAAGGGGAGCTCCTCGAGCGCATCCGCGCCCGCCATCCGGACCTGCCCATCGTCTGCGCGCTGGACCTGCATGCGAACGTCTCCGATCGCATGGTGGCCCACGCCGACGCCCTGGTCGCCTACCGCACCTATCCCCACGTGGACCTCGCCGACACCGGCGCCCGCTGCCTGCCTCTGCTCGTGCGGCGCGTCGAATCCGGGCGTCCGCTCGCGAGCTTCCACGCCAAACTCGACTATCTGGTGCCCCTGCCCTGGCAGAGCACCGATCTCGAGCCGGCGGCGGGGCTTTACCGGGAGGTGGCGCTCAGGGAGCGGCCGGGTGCGCTCGTACCCTCCCTGTGCCTGGGCTTTCCCCTCGCCGACAGCCACGCCACCGGTCCCTCGGTGCTGGTGTTCGGCGATCCGGGGGAGGAGGTGGAGGAGACCGGGCGCGCGCTTGTGGAGCGGATGCGCGCCTCTGAGCCGCATTTCCACGGACGGTGGTTCACGATCGCGGAGGCGGTGGAGCGGGCGGTCCGACATCGGGCGGACCGCCCCCTGATCCTGGCCGACGCCCAGGACAATCCCGGCGGCGGCGGCAGCTCGGATACCACCGACCTCCTGAAGGCGCTGGTGGAAAGGCGCGTGGAGGGGGTGGCGGCGGCGCTGCTGTGGGATCCCGAGGCGGCGGCACGGGCCCACCAGGCCGGGGTGGGGGCGGTGCTTTCCGGCCTCGCCCTGGGCGGACGCCACGGTCCTCCCGGGGTCACGCCCCTGATCGCCGACCTCAGGGTGCTGGCTTTGGGTTCGGGACGCTTCGAGGCGACCGGCCCCATGTATCGCGGCAACCGGATGGATCTCGGGCCGATGGCGCTTCTCGCCCCCACCGAAGCACCGGGGGTGAAGATCCTGGTTGCGAGCCGGCGCATGCAGGCGGCGGACCGGAGCCTATTCCGCCATCTCGGGGTGGAGCCGGAGCGGGAGCGGGTTTTGGTGCTCAAGAGCTCGGCGCACTTCCGTGCCGACTTCGCACCGATCGCGGCCGAGATCCTGGTGGTGGAGGCGCCGGGCTGGGTGATCACCGACACCGCACGACTTCCCTACCGCCGCCTGCCGCAGGGCCTGCGCCACCGGCCCCGCTCCGCATAGCCGCGTGCGCCGCCGGCCCACAATCGACGCCGAGGCATACCCGCCGGCATCCCCCGTCTCTTGCCACACCGGGCTCAGCCCGTAAGCTCCGGGGGTCGTTAGGGTTAACACGAGCCGGATGTGGCAACGACCCGCAAGCGGGGAAGGCCGACCGATGACCGTTACGACGCCGGGCCGCGCGCCCGAACCCGACCGCGAGCCGAATGCGGCGGCCGAGGAGACGGTGGACCAGCAGCACACCACACCGCTTCTGGCCGAGCTGCATCTCGCCGATCTGGTCGCCGACGCGGCCGGCGAGATCGTGTTGTTCAACGATTCCCGCCTGCCCACCCTGGTGCTGGTGAGCGCGGTCGCGGTGGTGGGCCGGGGAACGGTGGCCCGCCATCGCACCGTCTCGGGCGAGGACGTTTCGGGCTTTCGCTACGTGCGCTTTGAAGACGGCCGGGTGCTGTACTATCCCGCCGACACCGAACTGCTGATCCGCACGCCCCGCTGATCGCCCGGGGAACCGGGGTGCGAACCCCGGTCCCCCTGTCGCGATCAATCCTGCGCCCGCTCCTCGCCGTCCCGGGCCACCGATTGGAGCAGGCGCTCGAGATCGGGGTCGGGTGCGGCGTCGGTGGGCCGAATGAGCTTGAGGCGATCGGCGATCCACAGCACCACCCGGAGATTGCCGGCGCGCACCTGGCGTTCGAGATGGGCGTAGACGAGGCGACAGAAGCGCTTGTAGGCCTCCTTGGGGCGACTCTCGCCGGCATGGCGGTACTGATCGACAAGCTCACGGAAGGACTTCACCCGCTTGAGACGGGCATTGATGGTCCCCGGACGGGTGCCGACCAGCTGGGCCACCTCCACCGGGGTGAGGCCGACGGCGAGCAGCCGGGCCGCGTCGTCCCAGTTGATCGGCGGACGCGATGAGGGGGACGTTTCGCTTTTGGTCTTGCCCATCGGACAGACTCCGTACGACAGGTCCGATCCGCAGCCCGCCGCTGCCGGCGGCGAACTGCCCGCCCACTCTATAAGAAAATGTTCCTAGATACAAGCCGGACGGGCGATGGCATAGCGATGTTGCTCAACCTCAGGTGGAGCCAGGCCCGCCCGTGCCATGTCCAGCCGTCCCCGTTCGCAGCCCGAACCGCACACCATCCGCCGTCTGCGACGCCGTGTCCTGAGCGAGCGCCGCCGCAGACGTCGCGCCCGGGAGCTGCTCGCGGTGGTCAGCCACGAGATGCGCGACCCGCTCAACGCCGTGCTCGGCATGGCCCGGCTGCTCGCCGACACCCCGCTCGATGCCACCCAACGCGAATATCTCGACGCGCTGCTCACCGCCTGCGAGGGGCTGTTGGACCTGGTCAACGACCTGTTGGACGTAAGCCGCCTCGAGGCCGGCCGCCTCGAGCTCGCGGACGTGCCGTTCCACCTCGCGCCCTTCATCGAGCGTCTCGCCGCCCTGTTCCGGCCGCGCGCCCAGGCCCGCGGCCTCGCCTTCACCGTCGCCCTGAGCGAGGATCTGCCCGCCCGCCTGCAGGGCGACCCGATGCGGCTGCGCCAGATCCTGGTCAATCTGCTCGCCAATGCCCTCAAATACACCGAGGAGGGGGGTATTGCGCTGCGCGTCGAGACCGTCCCCAACGCCCGCCCGGCGAGGCTGTGCTTCTGCGTCGAGGACAGCGGCATCGGACTCGGCGCCGATCCCGACCAGCTCTTCAAGCCCTACCTTCGCGCCCCCTCCGCCCGCGCCTACGGCGGCGTCGGCCTCGGCCTCGCCACCGCCCGCCGTCTCGCCTGGGCGATGGGCGGCGAGCTGCGGCTTTGCGAGCGCCCCGAAGGCGGCACCCGGGCCGAGCTGCTGTTGCCCCTGCGCGTACCACCCAGCGCCGGCCGGCCTTCCCGCCTGGAGGACGGCGACCTCAAGGGACGGCGGTTGTTGCTGTGCGGGTTCCAGCCGCCGCTCAAACAGCGCCTCACCCAGTTCGCCGCCCGGACCGGTCTCGTGGTGCGCACCGTGCCCACCGCCCGCGCCGCCCTCGCCGCCCTCGAGGAGGCCGAAGCGCGCCGCGAGCCGCCCTTCGACTTCCTCTTCGTCCCCCATCGGCTCGCCGACATGGACGCCTTCCACTTTGCCCGCCAGGTGACCGCCCGCACGGGCACCCTCGCCCCGCGCCTGGTGCTGCTCACCGAAGCGGGCCTGCGCGGCGAGGCGGAGACCGCCCATCGGGCCGGGTTCGACGCCTTCCTCCCCGCCACCCTCCCCGAATCCCTCCTCGGCCGCGCCCTTATGCGCCTGTGCCAGGACCCGCCCGGCGATCTCGTCACCGTCCACGCCCTCGAGGAAAGCCGGCCCGGGCTCGAGATCCTGGTCGCCGACGACAATCCCCTCAACCGGCGCCTGCTCCAGGCCCTGCTCGAACGCGCCGGCCACCGGGTGCACCTCGCCGCAGACGGCCGCGAGGCCCTCGCCCTCGCCTGCCGCCGCCGCTTCGACCTCGCGCTGCTCGATCTCCAGATGCCCCGCCTCGACGGCATCGCCACCGCGCGCGCCCTGCGCGACCAGGCGCCCCATCTGCCCGTACTCGGCATCAGCGGCGATCTCGAACCCGAACTGCGCGCGCGCTGCCTCGCCGCCGGCATGCGCGAGCTGCTCGCCAAACCGGTCGACCCGACCCGGCTCCTCACCCTCGTCTCCCGCACCACCGGCGCCGATCCCTCGCCGGACCGGGCCCTCGGCTCCGCTTGATGTCCCCGCCCGGCCGCGGTACTATCGCCGAGGTTGAAATGTGCGCCTTCGGGCGCTGCGGGGCAGGGCGATGAAAGGACCGTTTCCGCGCCTGATCGGCGTGCTATGGCTGGCCGGCGCGCCTCTCCTGGCCGAGGCGGGCACGGCGACAGCTCAACTGTCGGTTACCGCCACCGTCCAGACCAACTGTTCGGTGAGCGGCGGCACCCTGGATTTCGGCAACTACGTCACCGGCCAGCCCGACGACCTCGATGCCATCGGCACCATCACCCTGGTCAACTGCGCCAATCTCACCGTCACCGTCGAGCTCGACGGCGGCGCCAGCGGCAATGTGCAGAACCGCCGCATGGCCAACGGCAACGCCCAGCTCGCCTATCAGCTCTATCGCGATCCCGCCCGCACCCAGGTCTGGGGCCAGGGCAACCAAGCCTTCCAGGGCCAGGTGCTGGCGCCCAACACCACCCTGCAGATCTTCGGCCGCATCCCGGGCGGCCAGAACGTCCCTTCCGGCACCTACAGCGACACGGTGAACGTCACCTTAAACTTCTGAGCAGATGCGTCTCGTTTGGGTCCTGCTCATCGCCGTCCTGCTCTCCTCCCCCGGCTGGGGAGCCGCCATCTCCGTCTCCCCGGTGCGCATCCGCCTGCTCCAGGAGCAGCCCGTGGCGAGCGTGCGGGTGCGCAACGACGGCGACAGCGCGGTGCTGTTGCAGGCCGAGACCTTCCGCTGGCGGATCGAGGAGGGGCGGGATGTGCTGGCGCCCACCCGCGCGCTCATCGCCGTGCCGCCCCTCTTCCGGCTCGAGCCCGGCGCAAGCCAGCTGGTGCGCATCGGCCTGCGGGTGCCGTTCCCGGAGCAAAGGGAGGAGAGCTACCGCTTGTTCCTCACCGAGGTGGTGGAAGCGGACGAACGGCCCGCGCAGGGGGTGCGCTTCGCCCTGCGGCTGAGCCTGCCGGTGTTCGCGGTGCCCGAGGGTGCACGCCCGGACGTCCGCTGGCGCCTGCTTAGGGTCGGGGGACGGTGGCTGCTGGAAGCGGACAATCGCGGGCGGGCGCATCTTCGGGTCGAGGAGCTCACCCTCGTGCACCCGGGCGGCGGGACATGGCGCGTTCCGGATGCGGCGGCCTATGTGCTCGCCGAAAGCCGCATGCGCTGGCGGGTGCCGAACCTGCCCCTGCGCCCGGGCGAGCGAATCGCGCTGCGTCTGCGAACCCAGCAGGACACGATCCGTGTCGAGCTGCGGCTCGAGGAGGGTTAGGACGCCGCTTCTGCTGCTCCTGGCCCTGGCCGGCATCGCCATGGGCGCGGCGGCGGGCCTCTCGGGCCCCGGCGATCCGCCGCCGGTCCCGCGCGCCGATATCGCCGAGCGGGAGTGGCTGCGGCGCTTCGGTGCGATCCTGCAGACCCGGCGCGCCGGCACCGAGCCGCGCGCGCGCCCGATGCCCCTGCAGGCGCGCGAGGATCTCGCCCCGCCGGCCCCCTTGCTGGTGGCGTTTCCGGAGCCCGGGCTCGATCCCGCCGCAGCCGCGCCGCCGCTTACACCCGCTCCATCCCGGGACCGCCCCGCTCCGCCTCGGCAAGCGACACCGTCTCCGCTCTCCCTCGCCGCCACAGCAGCCCCGCCGCCCGAGCCGCCCGGCCGGCTGCGGGCACCGCCCCCGGACCGGCCCGCCCTCACCCCGCGCCGCGATCCCATCACACCGCCCCTTCGTGAGGACGAGCGCTGGGAGGAGTGGCTGGTGGCGGTGCGCATCAACGGCGAGCTCGTGCAGGAGGACGCCTATGCGATTCGCGATCCCCGAAGCGGACGGTTCGCGGTGCCGCTCGAGGTGCTCGAGGGATGGCGGCTTCGCTTCGACCGCGAGCGCATCCTCACCTTCCAGGGCATGCCCTTCTATCCGCTCGATGCGGTGCCGGAGCTGAAGGTGCGCTTCGATCCCAAGGAGGTGACCCTGGTGTTGGAGGCGCCGGCCGAGGCCTTCGTGCCCTTCGTGGTCGAGGCCGAAGCGGAAGCGCTGCCCAAGCCCGACACGGTCACAGGCGCCTTTTTGGACTACGATCTGGACCTCGCGATCGGCCGCGGCCTGCAGGATTCCGCCTCGGGCCTGTTCGAGATCGGCGCCTTCGGGCGCTTTGGGGTGTTGCGCACGAGCCTGCTGCTGCGCAACCTGCCTCGGGATCCCGAACTCCTGCGTCTCGAGACCAGCTGGGTGCGGGATTTCCCCGACCGGCGCACCACGCTTCGGGTCGGCGACGGCTGGCTTGTGGGCGGCGCCTTCGGCGCCCCGGCCCGCTTCTTCGGCCTCCAATACGGCACCAACTTCGCCACCGATCCGCGCTTCGTCACCTTCCCGCTGCCGGCGCTCGAGGCGCTGGCCGAGCAGCCCTCGGTGGTGGAGGTATTGGTGAACGACATCCAGAGACTGCGCGCCCGGGTGCCCACCGGTCCCTTCACCATCCCGGAGCTGCCCGTGATCACCGGAGCCGGCGAGGTGCAGCTCCGGATCCGCGACATCCTCGGGCGCGAGCGCACGCTCGCCCAGTCCTACTACGTGTCCACGCGGCTGCTGCGGCGGGGCCTGCACGACTTCTCCTACGCCGCGGGCTGGCTGCGGGAGGGATATGGGGAGCGGAGCTTCGGCTACGGCGATCCCTTCCTCGCCGTCGTCCACCGCTATGGGTTCACCGACGCCTTCACGGGTGAGATCTACGGCCAGCTGCGGCCCGGCCGGGCCGGCCTGGTGGCCGGGGGCAGTCTCCGCATCGGCCGCTTCGGGGTGCTGTTCGGGGGCCTTGGTGCCAGCTACGACCGCCGCCTCGGCCTCGGCGCGTTCGCCGAAATCGGCTACGAATACCTGGGCCGGAGCTTCGATCTCACCCTCAAAAGCCGTTACCGCAGCGCCGCCTTCCGCATCATCGGCGAGGACGGAACGGTGCGGCGCACCGACGAGGCCCGCCTCGGTCTGCAGCTCGGCACCTTCGGGCGGCTCGGCCTCTACCTCCTGCACCGCGATCTGCGGGCCGGAGACGACACCCTGCTGTTCGGCGGCAGCTGGAGCCTGCCGCTCGGCCCGGGCACGGTGATCCTCAACGGCACAGGTCTCCTCTCCCCCCGCCGGGATCTGACCCTGACCCTCACCTACGCCCTGCCCCTGGGCAAGGCGCGTTCCGCCTCCACGAGTCTCACCCTGCGCGACGGCCGCCCCCGCCTGCGCGCCCAGTTCCGCCAGGGCCGCGGCGCGAGCGATCTCGGCCCCACCTTCCGCATCGCCGGAGAGCTCGGCCCGGATCGCACCGCCCTCGAGCTGGACGCCGGCTACCAGGGCCGCCTCGCCGAGATCACCGGTCGGGCCGAGGTGGTGGATGGAGCGGGCCGCCTGCGGCTGGGCCTGCGCGGCTCCGCGGTGCTCACCAAAGGTGGATTCGCACTGACGCGGCGGATCGGCCGCGCCTTCGGCCTGGTGGAGGTACCCGGCATGCCGGGGGTGCGGGTCTATCTCGACAACCGTCTGGTCGGCCGCACCGATGCCCGGGGCCGGCTGCTGGTCCCCGGCCTCACCCCCTACGAGCCCAACCGCCTGCGGGTGGAGCTCCGGGATCTGCCGCTGGGGGTGGTGCTTTCCCGCAGCGAGACCGTGGTGGTGCCCATGGCGGGCGGCGCGGTGCGGGCCGACTTCGGCACCTTCACCGCGCGCGAGGCCACCGCGCGACTGGTGGACGAGGATTCAGACCCCCTGCCGGCCGGGCTTCGCCTCGCCGACGCCGCAGGCCGGGTGCGGGTGCTGATCGGCCGCGCCGGCTTCGCCCGCATCCAGGGCCTCGGATCCGAGCCCACCGTGGTGGTGGCGGACGGACCGGAAGCCCGCTATCGATGTCCGCTGCCGGCGGCACCGGCCGAGGATCCGCTTCCCGATCTCGGGACCGTACGATGCGCGCGCTCCGCTTCGCCCTGAGCTTCGCCCTGACCATGGGCGTCGCTCCCGCCCTCAGGGCCCAGGCCTGCACCGTCGACACCAGCCCGATCCGCTTCGGCGTCGTCGACCTCGACCGCATCAACCACGCCCGGGGGCGGATCGCCATCGAATGCACCGCCGCCACCACCGTCTCCATCACCATCACCGGCAGCGCCGGCGGAAGCCAGCGCGCCATGGTCGGTCCCAACGGCGCCCGGCTCTACTACGAGCTGTTCTCCTCCCTCTGGGAACTCACCATCTGGGGCGACGGCCAGGGCCGCGGCAGCCCGGTGTCGGTCAGCGTGCCCGCGGGCGAGCGGGTCGAGCGCACCGTCTATGCGGTGCTGCCGGCGCAACCGGGTGCGCCCGCGGGCGAATACAGCGACCAGCTGCTGGTCGTGGTGGACTTCTAACCCCTTGAAATCCCCGAAAACACCGGCGCAGGGCGGTTAACCCGCGGCAACGACCGCGGGGCCGCTCTGGGATAACATGGCAGGTGCGCAACAACGCAAAGCCTCGGGGGAAACGCCATGCGCCTCAGCAACGCCATCCCGCGCGCCCTCGCGCTCGCCCTTCTCATCGCAGCCGAAACCACACCCGCCCTGGCCTCGGATGCCGCACGCGCCCGGCTCACGGTGCGGGTGGAGGTGGTGGATCCCTGTGTTCCAGACGGCAGCTGCGCGCCCGCAGCCCTCAGCCGAAGGCCGGACGACCAGGGGCAAACGGCGCGACCGCTGCGGGTCGAGGAGCGGGTTTTGGACGGCCGCCGCTTTCGCATCGTGATCTACTGAGCGGCCCGTGCGCCGTGCGCGAGAGGGGCTTGGGCGGCTGCGCGCGGCGTCGTAGAAGGCGGCGCGGGAGTTCCGTGCACCAGGCCGATGTCCCGACCGCGACCGGTATCGCCGCCGCCCAGGGTGGGCCTCATCAGCCTCGGCTGCGCCAAGGCGCTCGTGGACAGCGAACGGTTGGCGACCCGGCTCGCCGCCGAGGGCTACCGGTTCGCGGCCAGCCTGGGCCAGGCGGATGTGGTGCTCATCACCACCTGCGGTTTTCTCGATTCAGCCCGGGAGGAATCCCTCGCCGCCATCGAGGAGGCGGCCTCCACCGGACGCCCGGTGGTGGTGACCGGCTGCCTCGGGAGCGAGGCCGAGCTCATCCGCAGCCGCTGTCCCGAGGTGGCGGCGGTGACCGGACCGGAAGCGGTGGACGAGGTGCTGGCGGCGGTCCACCGGCTCGCCCCCAAACCCCACGATCCGCTGCTCGACCTGGTGCCGCCCCAGGGGCTCCGCTTCACCCCCAAGCACTACGCCTATCTCAAGATCGCCGAGGGCTGCGATCGCCGCTGCAGCTTCTGTATCATCCCCAAGCTCAGGGGCCGCCAGCGCAGCCGCAGCGCCGCCTCGGTGCTGGCGGAAGCGGAGCGGCTGGTGCAGGCGGGGGTCCGGGAGCTTTTGGTGATCGCCCAGGACACCGCCGCCTACGGCAGCGACCTCCGCTATGCCGAATCGCGCCTGCGCGGCCGTCCGCTGCGGGCGCACATCGTCGATCTCGCCCGCGCCCTGGGCGAGCTCGGGGTGTGGGTGCGATTGCACTACCTCTATCCCTATCCCCTCCTCGATCGGCTGGTGGAACTGATGGCCGAGGGGGTGGTGTTGCCCTATCTGGACGTCCCCCTCCAGCACGCGAGCCCGCGCATCCTGCGGGCCATGCGGCGGCCGGCGCAGAGCGCCCGGATGCTCGACCGCATCCGGCGCTGGCGTGCGATCTGCCCCGAGCTTGCGATCCGCTCCACCTTCATCGTCGGCTTTCCCGGCGAGAGCGAGGAGGACTTCCAGCTGCTGCTCGACTGGCTTTGCGAGGCGCAGCTGGATCGGGTGGGCTGCTTCGTCTACGAGGATGTGGCCGGAGCGGCGGCGAACCGGCTTTCCGGACATGTGCCCGAGGAGGTGAAGGAGGAGCGCCGGGCGCGGCTGATGGAGCTGCAGGCCCGGATCAGCCGCGAGAAGCTCAAGGCGCGGATCGGCCGTGAGGAGGAGGTCTTGGTGGACCGGGTCGAGGACGGCGCGGCCTACGCGCGCAGCTATGCGGAATCGCCGGAGATCGACGGGTTCATCCGCATCCGCCCGGCCGCCCGCCTCCAGCCCGGCTTGCGGCTGCGGGTGCGCATCACCGCCGCCACCACCCACGATCTCGACGCGGAGCCGCTCAGTGCCGCCCCCGACCCCGCATCATGATCAAAGGCATTGATATTCGTATCAATACGCAACAACGATGACCTTCTTCCGATCCGGCTCGGAAGATTTCTCCATCTTTATTCAGAGCGCATGGGCTCTGTTAAGAATCGAGAAAGAAATGACCCCTAGAACCGCCTCCAACGCGTAGTGTGGTTCGGGAGTGGATGGTCATGGGCGCGACCAGGATCAAGACCAGGTTCCTGGCGGCGGGCGCAGGACTCCTGCTGTTTACCGCTGTCGCCGTCGCCATAACGCTCATGGAAGCGCGCTCGCTGATGGCCGTGGCGGGCGCGGAGGAGCGTGGCGGTATCATACGGCTGCTGTGGCTGATCGCCTTGTTCGGAGGCGCCGTGGTGGCGTTGATCGGTGCGCTCTTTGCGAGTGCTACGCGATCCCTGCTGCGGCCCCTCGCGGCCATGAGCCGCGCCATGGAGCGCATCAGCAGCGGCGATTTCTCGGTCGACGTCCCCGGCCTGGGCCGGCGCGACGAAATCGGCCGCATGGCCGCGGCCCTCTCGGTGTTCAAACACCAGGCCGAACAACTCGCCCGCAAGGTGCGGCTCGGCGAACGCGCCGTCGCCTTCGCCGAATCCGTCGGCCGCTCGGTGGAAAGCCTCAACACCTCCGCCCAGCAGCTCAAGCGGGCCGCAGAACAGCTCGCCAGCACCGCCGAAGCGACCGGCGGCCAGTCCGCCGACATGGCCAAGAGCTCCCGCGAGGCGGCCCAGAACGTCCAGACCGTCGCCTCCGCCGCAGAGGAGCTCGCCGCCTCGGTGGCGGAGATCGGCCAGCAGGTGACCAGCTCCTCCACCATCGCCCAGCGGGCGGTGCAGGACGCCGAGGGGGCGGACCAGCAGATGAAGAACCTGAGCGACTCCGCCCAGCAGATCGGCCGGGTGGTGGAACTGATCAACGAGATCGCCGAACAG
>JALSGW010000279.1 GCA_026982585.1 Alphaproteobacteria bacterium
TGTCGGCGTGCGAGCTCCTCCGGCTCGCGGGCGCCCAGGGCAAAGAGCTCCTCCCGGTTGGGCTTGACCACCGCCGGCGCCTGTTCGAGGAGTTCGCGGGCAAGAGCGAGGCGCCTTTGGCTCTGGTGGACCTTGACCGGATCGAGCAGCCAGGGCAGGCGGAGCGCGCGTGCCCGATCCGCCGCCTCGCGCGCCGCACGCTCGCGGCGCTCGTCCATCATGCCGAGATTGACGACGAGCGCCTGCGAGCTCTGGAGGAACGCGTCGAGTTCCTGCCTTCCCTCGCTCAGCGCCGGCTCGGCGCCGAGTGCTGCAAGCGCATCCGCCGCCCGCGGTGCGGCGAGCGGACTGATGATCAGATGCACCCTGGGCCGCTTTTCGCGCAGCCGCGCGAGCAGTTCGGCGCTTTGGAGGAGAAGGCCCTCGTCAGGACTTGCCATCGCATCCCCCCGCGCGCGGCGCGAAGGGATCTGCGATGCGGGCTCGGCTAAGGTTCGGCATCTCAAATCCCTACGCCGGTGCTAACCGGATCAGGTTCGACGGGTTGCCGCCACCACGGCGACTCTCAGCCCCCTCCGGGGCACCCCGTTGAGATCCATGCGGACAACATAGGGAACCCCGCGGGACGTGCCAAGCCCCTCCAGGCGTCCCATCGCCGTCGCGCAGCTGGCTCGCGCGCGTCCCCGCGCTGTGCCCTGGCACGTCCTTTCTCTGGCATCCGTCCTTGCCCTGGCATCCGACTTGCTAATGACCGGTCGGAGCCTGCCCGGCTTCGCGCGTGCGGCCCGCTGTCGGGCCCGGGGCAGTTTGAACTGCGAGGATGAGGAGCATGAGGAGGATGCGACTGCTAGTTGGGAGCGCGGCCGTGTTGGCGGCTGGGGTGTCGGCGGAGGTCGCTCTCGCCCAGGAGGCGGCCTTGGACCGCGGCGATACCGCCTGGATGCTGACCGCCACCGCCCTGGTGTTGCTCATGACCCTGCCGGGGCTCGCCCTGTTCTATGCCGGCATGGTGCGCAAGAAGAATGCGCTGTCGGTGATCATGCAGGTGTTCGCCACCGCCGCCCTGATGACGGTGGTGTGGATGGTGGCCGGCTACAGCCTCGCCTTCAGCGAGGGCACGCCCTATGTGGGCGGGCTTTCCAACCTGTTCCTTCGCGAGCTGTCCATGGACTCGCTCTCCGGCAGTATTCCCGAGAGCGTGTTCATGGTCTTCCAGATGACCTTCGCCATCATCACCCCGGCCCTGATCGTGGGGGCCTTCGTCGAGCGCATGAAGTTCTCGGCGATGCTGATCTTTCTCACCATCTGGTCGCTGCTGGTCTATGCGCCGGTGACCCACTGGGTGTGGGGCGGCGGCTTTCTCGGCGACGACGGGGTTTTGGATTTCGCCGGCGGCACGGTGGTGCACATCAACGCCGGCGTCGCCGGGGTGGTGGCGGCGCTCATCCTCGGGCCCCGCACCGGCTACAACCGCGAGCCCATGCCGCCGCATGATCTGCGCCTCACCATGGTGGGCGCGTCGCTGTTGTGGGTCGGCTGGTTCGGCTTCAACGCCGGCTCGGCGCTCGCCGCCGACGCGCTCGCCGGCATGGCCATGGCGGTGACCCAGATCGCCGCCGCCGCCGCGGCGCTGGCCTGGATGGTGTGCGAGTGGGCGCTCCGGGGCAAGCCGAGCCTGCTCGGTATCGTCTCCGGCGCCATCGGCGGGCTGGTCGCCATCACCCCGGCTTCCGGTTTCGTGCTGCCCACCGGAGCGTTGGTGATCGGGCTCGTGGCCGGTGCCGCCTGCTACTGGGGCTCCACCGCCCTCAAGCGCATGGCCGGTTATGACGACAGCCTCGACGTCTTCGGCGTCCACGGGGTCGGCGGCACCGTCGGTGCGTTGCTCACCGGCGTGTTCGCCGCCGAGGCGGTGGGCGGCGTGCCGGGGCTGCTGGAAGGGAACCCGGGACAGGTGTGGATCCAGCTGCAGGGCATCGTCGCCACCGTACTGTGGTCGGGGCTGGTCTCCGCGGTCACCCTCAAGGTGCTCGACCTCATGATGGGGCTGCGCGTGGACCGGGATACGGAGATCGAAGGCCTGGACGCGCGCATCCACGGCGAAGTGGTGCCCTGACGACCATCAGGCTCCCCGCCGCCTGGGGAGGGCGGAACCGCCGCCCTCCCCCTTTTCTCATCCGACTCGCTCACCACAGGGGCTGGCCAAGCAGCAGCCGGGGCTGTTCGCCGAGCAGGCCCATGGCGTGCCGCATGAACAGGCGCTTGAGGGGCGGCGCGCGCTCCACCAGCCACAGGCCCAGGTTGCGCAGCAGGAACAGCGGCGGATGGTCGTTGGCGAACAGCCGGTTCAAACCGTCGGTCACCGCCACCAGGGTAAAGCCGTCGAAGCGCCGCCAGGCCTCATAGGCCCGCAACATCTCCAGGCTTCCGGGATCGAGGCCGAGCCGCAGCCGGTCCACCACCAGCTCCGCGAGCGCGGCCACGTCCCGCAGGGCGAGATTCCACCCCTGGCCCGCGAGCGGGTGGATGCCCCGGGCGGCATCCCCGACCAGCGCCACCCGCTCCCGCACGTAGCGCTCGCACACCACCAGCAGGAGCGGATAGGACCAGAGCGGACTCGCGAGCCGCACCCGCCCGAGCAGGTCGCCGAAGCGCTCCTCCACCTCCAGGGCGAAGGCCGCGGGATCGAGCCCGCAGAGCGCCCGCGCCCGTTCCTCGCAGATCGCCCAGACGATGGACGAACGCCGGCCCGGCAGCGGCAGCACCGCGAAGGGGCCGTCTGGAAAAAACCGCTCCACCGCCTCGCCCCCATGGGCCCGTTCCTGCTCCAGGGTGGCGACCAGGGCGATCTGGCCGTAGGAGCGAGTCGCGCAGCGAATGCCGAGGCGCCGGGGAAGCGGGCTCCTTCGGCCCTCGCAGACCAAAAGCAGAGGTGCGCGCAGAAGACGCCCGTCGTCGAGCCGCACCGTCGCCGCGACCGAATCCACCACCACCTCGCGGTGGCCGGCCGGGGCGAACAGCCGCACCCCGGAAAGCCCCTCCAGGGCCTCAAAGAGCGCCCGCCGGATGCAACGGGTCTCCGCGATCCAACCCAGCGGACCCCCGTCCAGCTCCGCCCCGTCGTAGTGCACCCGCACCGGAACGCCGCCTTCCTCCACCCGAATGCGCAGGATCGGCTGCGCCTCGGGGCCGATGGAGGCCCACACCCCGAGCGCCTCCAGCATGCGCATGGACGCCCGGGCGATGGCCATCACCCGCCCGTCATAAGGGGCGGAGACCAGCTCCGCCACCGAGGCCCGCTCCACCACCGCCACCTCCACACCGGCCCGGCCGAGCGCCAGCGCGGCGGTAAGCCCGGTCAGGCCCCCGCCCAGCACCACCACCTCCACCTCCACCGCCGAAGCGCGCCTGCTCAAGATTTCACCTCGTGCCTAAAAATGCGTCAGAAAGCCCGGCATGGCCGGCTGACCTCGGCGCGGTGCCGAGGCGGCCGCCGCCACTTTACAGGTGGCCTGTGGTCGGGCATAGGCGCGGTCCGTGCGGCCCGGCGCTGCGCGTCCATCGGATCGTCCGGGTGTCCGTGGGAGCGGCCATGGTGGAGGTCTACGACCGCTTGGCGGCGCTGGTCGCCGCCCGCTGTCCCGACACGCCGGTGCTGCTGTTGCGTCCGGGGCTGCTGGAGCGCACGGCGGCGGCGGTGCGGGCGGCCTTTCCGGGCGAGGTGTGGTACGCCGTCAAATGCAATCCCTTGCCGCAGGTTTTGGAGGCGTTGCGGCGCGGCGGCGTGGACTGCTTCGACGTGGCCTCGATCGGCGAGGTTCGCAGTCTGCGCGCGCTGTTGGGGCGGGAGGTGCGGCTTGCGTTCATGCATCCCGTCAAGCCCGAGGAGGCGATCATTGAGGCCTATCGCGACTGGGGCGTGCGCCGTTTCGCCCTCGACAGTGCGGAGGAGTTCGAGAAGATCCGCCGCGTGACCGCGGGGGCCCGGGACGTGGAGCTGGTGGTGCGGCTCAAGGTGGACGACCGCAAGGCGCGGCTGCCGTTCTCGGGCAAGTTCGGCGCGGATCCCAGCGAGGCGGCGGCGTTGTTGCGCCGGGTGCGGCGGGAATACGGGTTCTGTGGGCTCACCTTCCACGTCGGTTCGCAGTGTCTGGACCCCGGGGCCTTCGTGCGGGCGCTTCGCTGTGCGCGCTGGGTCGTCGAGGCTGCGGGCGGTGTCGATCTGCTCGACGTGGGCGGCGGATTCCCCGTCTCCTACGTGGGATCTGAGCCTCCCTTTGCGGCCTTCGTGGAGGCGATCTGCGAAACACTCGCCGGCTGGCCCGATCGTCCTGCTCTCGCCTGCGAGCCGGGGCGGCTGCTTGTGGCCGAGGCGCTTTCGCTGCTGGTGCGGGTGGAGCTCAGGCGGGGATCCAAGCTGTATCTCAACGACGGCGTCTTCGGCCATCTCTCGGAGCTGCGCAGCCTGGGCCCGGGCTTTCCGATGCGGGTGGTGCTGCCCCGGCGCCGTGCTCCCCTCGAGGGGTTCACGCTCTACGGTCCCACCTGCGACGGTGAGGATGTGATGCCGGGGCCGCATCTGTTGCCGGGGGACGTGCGCACCGGCGACTGGATCGAGATCGGCATGATGGGCGCCTATTCGGTGAGCCTGCGCACGGGCTTCAACGGCATGCCCGAGGGCGAGCTGTGGGTTTTGGAGGAGGACGTCGGGATCGGCGGGCGGACTGGCAGCAGGCTCGTGCGCGCGGCCTAGGCCGGGGCCTGTTCCGAGCCGGCCGGGGGCCTATGTCCTGGATATGACGGCCGGTGCGGTTGCCGACCCGAAATGGAGCTTGGCCGATGGCGAAATGGTACCGGTTGCGGCTGCGGACGGGCGAGATCCTGCAGGTGGAGGCGGGAGCGGTGGTGATCACCGTCCGCGGCAACGGCTCGGTGCAGATGGAGCGGGCGGACGGGGCGGAGCTGCCCAACTGGCGCAAGCCGCCGCTTCACGTGCTGGTGCCGGCGGAGCGGGAGGGTGTGCTGCGCGGCGAGCCGGAGGAGTAGCACCTCAGACCGGCCTCTTGCGGAACCAGAGGAACCCCAGCGCCGCCGCGGCCAGATTGGCCAGGGCCAGGCCGGCGAGCAGATCCGGGACCGCCATGCCCGCATAGAGCAGCGCCGCGGTGAGGATCGCCGAGCCCACCAGGAACAATGCGTTGAGGATGTTGTTGGCGGCGATGCTGCGCGCCACGTGGGTGGGGGCGCTGTGGAGCTGGAGGTGGGCATAGAGCGGCACCGCGAAGGCGCCGCCGAAGAAGGCGAGCAGGAACAGATCCGCCATCAATCGCGGCGCCCAATCGAGCTGCCACAGCCGGGCGAGGTCGAGGGGTGCTTGTGCCGGGACGATGCTCCCGGCGAGCAGGGCGAAGTCCAGCCCCCACAGGGCCACCAGCAGCATCGCCCAGGGCACCGGCCACAGCCGCACGCGGCCGCGCAAGGCGAGCCGCACGCCCCCCGCACCGGCGGCGATACCGATCACGAACAGCGCGAGCAACAAGGTCGCCGTCCGTTCCTCGGCCCCGAGCACGTCGCGTGCATAGGCCGGCACCTGGGTGAGATAGATGCCTCCGATCGCCCAAAACCAGGAGATGCCCAGCACGGTGCGGCGCAGCTCCCGGCGTGCCACCACGTAGGACAGCACCTCGGCGCAGGCGGACAGGGGGTTGAAGCGCAAGGCGAGGCCGGGCGCTTGGGCGGGACGCGGCGGGAGGAAGCGGGAGGCGAGATAGCCCGCAAGGGCGACCAGCACCACCGCGGCCGCCACCAGGGCGCGGCCGCCCGCGAACGAGACCAGGAGGCTTCCGCCGATGGTGCCGAGCAGGATCACCAGGAAGGTGGAGGCCTCCACATAGGCGTTGGCCGAGAGGAGCTCGCGCTCCCGGAAGTATTCCGGCAAAAGCCCGTATTTGAGGGGCCCGAAGAAGGCCGACTGGGTGCCCATGAGGAAGACCACCAGCAACAGCCAGGCGAGATCGCCGGCCAGGAGGGCCCCGGCGCCGAGGATCGCGACCGCCAGCTCGACCGCCTTGAGCCGGCGCACCAGCCGGGGTTTGGGCAAGCGGTCGGCGAGCTGGCCCGCGAGCGCCGAGAACAGGAGAAAGGGCAGCACGAGCAGGGCGCCCGCCACCATGGCCACAGCCGCCCCGGAGCCGGCCGGGGCCTGGTAGACGGCGATCAATACCACCGCACCCTTGAGCAGATTGTCGTTGAAGGCGCCCAGCGCCTGGGCCCAGAACAAGGGCCAGAACCGGCGGTCCCAGAGGAGCAGCGTCGCCTCGCCGCCCCTTTCGGTGCCGGCGGCCGCCTGGCGCTGGCTCATGCCGCCCGCTCGAGGCTCGGAGTCTTTCGTGCGGCGGCCACGAAGCGTGCGAGCGTATCCGACATGACGCCGCGGGGCAAAAGGAGCTCGATCAGCTGGAAGCGGCCGCGGCGGCCGGCCGCCTGATCGAGTGCCTCCCTGAGCTCGCGTCGGGTGCGGACCCGGTAGCCGTCGCCGCCGAGCGCCTGGGCCAGGGCCCGGAAATCCATCTGCTCGAGATCGTTGAAGCGGGCATGGGGCGCGAAGGCGCGCAGCATCTCCCAGCTCGCGTTGTTGAACACCACCACCACCGGATCGATGCCGAGCCTGCGGCAGTTGGCGAGCTCCATGCCGGTCATCTGGAAGGCGCCGTCGCCCACCAGCACGAGGGGACGTCTGCCGGTGGCGAGCTGGGCGCCGATGCCGGCGGGCACCCCGAACCCCATGCCGGCATAATAGCCGGGTGCCACCAGGGCGGTTTCTTCGATGTCCATGGCCACGAACAGACAGTCCCCCACATCCGCGGCGATCGGCATCGGCCCCTGGCGAGCGAAGAGGTCGTTGATCGCGGGCGCGATGTCGTTGGGGTGGAGGGGCTGGTCGTCCGCCCGGAGACCGCGCGGATAGCGCCTTCGCCTGACCGTGACGCGGCTTTCGCCGAGCGGGCGCGCCCGGGCGCGCAAGGCCGCCACCAAGGCTCGAAGCGGCACCGCCGGATAGGCGTAGTAACCGATGCGCACCTGGCCGTCGAAGGCGTGGATCACCCGCCTAAGGTCCAGACGTCCAGCGGCCACCCCGAAATTGGTGTCCGAAAGCACCACGCCGAGCAGCAGAAGCCCGTCCGATTCCTCTACCAGCCTGGCGATCCCGGGGTCTCCCGCCCGCCCGAGATAGGTGCCAAGAAGAGGCGCTTTGCTCTCGGAGAGGAGGCCGCGGCCGAGAAAGCTGGTCACCACCGGCAGCCGCAGGGCCCGCGCGAGCTCCGCCACCTGCTGTTCGAGATCGTAGCGGCGCACCTCGACCCCGACCATGAGCAGCGGCCGCGAGGCGCGGGCGAGCCGGGCCAACACCTCCTCCGCGCAGCTCGCAACCGCCTCCTCGTCCACCGGCTCCGGCTCCGGATCGGGCACGGGCGCGATGTCCATCTCCACCACGTCCCGCGGGATCTCGAGATAGACCGGCCGCGAGCCGGCGAGAGCGCAATCGAGCACCCGGGCGATCTCGAAGGGGGCGGTGCGGGGATCGTCGAGGCGCGCCTGGGCTTGGGTGATCTCCCGGAAGATGCGCGCCTGGCTGTCGAGCCGCGGGCCCTGGTGATGGACCAAGAGGCCGCTTTCGGCCTCGGCCCGCCCCGGGGCGGCGGAGATCACCACCACCGGCGACTTCTCCGCATAGGCCCCGGCGATGGGATGGACGATGTTGAAGGCGCCGGCGCCGTAGGTGACCGCCGCCACTCCGAGGCCGGAGCGGAAGCGGGCCGAGGCGTCGGCGGCAAAGCCCAGCGCCGGCTCGTTGGAAAGGGTGTAGAGGGGAAGCCGCCCTTCCGCCTCCACCTGCCGGAAGAAGGGCAGGGCGAAATCTCCGGGGATGCCGAAGATCTCGCTCGCCCCGCGCCGCTTGAGGGCCTCGAGCAGTGCCGCCACCAGCTTCACCGTCCGCTCTCCCCTTCATGCACCTTGCGGGCCACGATATGCCAAAGGTGCCACCACTTGAAGCGGCCCCGGGGCGTGACGGCGCGGCAGCGCTCCTCCTCCAGCCACTCCAGCTCCATCCCGGAAAACCATGCGGCGAGCTCCCCGCGCTCGACTCCGAAACAACGGCCTTCCCGCACCCAGCTGTCCCCGGGGCCGAGCAAATGGCCGGCGAACCGGCCGCCCGGGCTCAGCGCCCGCCGCACCCGGGCCAGCAGAAGGGCCGCCTCCTCCCGCTCGAGCGTGAACAGCACGAAGCTCGCGTTCACGAGATCGGCCGGAGGTGGGATCCAGCTGCGCAGATCCGCACACACCAGATGGAGCCGCGACCGCCAAGACTGCGGCACGCGCCCGAGGAAGGCGTTCAGGGCCGCCTCCTCCCGATCCACCGCCACCACCCGATGACCCCGCCTGAGCATCTCCAGACCGTCCCGGCCCGTCCCGCAGCCGAGATCCGCGATCAAAAGCGGGCTCCGTCCCTCGGCCGCGAAAGCGTCGAGCGCGCGCAGCAGGGTGGCCCGGGGAGGCCGGTCGCGGGTGCGCGCGTAATAGGCGCTGTAATCGGTCTGGATGTCGGAACGGATGGTTGACTTGCATTCGCGTTCTTCCACCATCGGGAGGAGTTCCGCTCTGTGATGCCGATGACCTTCGCGGAGCATGAGGATCTCGTCCCCCTGCTGGCGCTGGCCCGCAGCCGGGGTGTGGGCCCCGTCCTCTGCCGCCGGTTGCTGCGCCGCTCAGGCGATCCGCGCCGCGCCTATGAAGCCCTTGCGGCGTTGGTCGGCAAGGGCCGGCTCAGGGGGGTGCGGGTGTGTCCGCTCGAGCGGGCGGCCGAGGAGGTCGTGCGCATCCGCGAGCGGGGATGGCGGCTGCTCGGCCTCGGCGGGCCGGGCTATCCGGAGGGGCTTGCGGCGCTCGACGATGCACCTCCTGTGTTGATGGTGGGCGGCGATCTCGCCTGTTTCGGCAGGCCCATGGTGGCGGTGGTGGGAGCCCGCCATGCGAGTGTGGCGGGATGCCGTTTCGCCCGCACCCTCGCGCAGGACCTCTCGGCGGCCGGGGTGTGCGTGGTCTCGGGCCTCGCCCGCGGGATCGACGGCGCCGCCCATGAGGGTGCGCTTGCGGGCGCAGCGGGGACGGTGGCGGTGCTGGCCGCGGGGCTCGATCGGGTCTATCCGCCGGAGCATCGGGATCTGTTCGCCCGCATCCGGCGGCGGGGGGTGGTGATGAGCGAACATCCCCTCGGCGCACCGCCGCTTGCGCGGCATTTCCCCCGCCGCAACCGGCTGATCGCCGCCCTGGTGCGCGCGGTGGTGGTGGTGGAGGCGAGCGAGCGCTCGGGATCGCTGATGACCGCCCGGCTCGCTCTCGATCTCGGCCGCGAGGTGCTGGCGGTGCCGGGTTCGCCCACCGATCCGCGCCATGCCGGAACCAACCGGCTGCTTCGGGAGGGGGCGCATTTGGTGGAGCGCGCCGAAGACGTGCTGGCCTTGTTTTCGGGACCAATTGCGGCGGCGCCTCCGCCCGCCTTCCAGATGCCCGCGACCGGTCCCGCGGGCGGAGGCGATCTGACGAGGCGGTTGCTGGATGCCCTCGGACCGGAGCCGGTGCCGGTGGACGTCCTCGTGCGGGAGCTCGGGGTCGAAGCGGCGGCGCTGCAGGAGGCGCTCGTCGGCCTCGAGGTGGAGGGGCTCGTGCTGCGCCATCCCGGCAACCGCATCTCCCGGCTTGACGGTTGACGCCCGTGGCCTCCAGGATCCATCTGCATCACCGTCGCTCCACGAATCCGACGCCTCGCTGGAGTCCCCATGGACGTGGTCGTCGTCGAATCGCCCACCAAGGCGCGATCGATCGCCAAATATCTGGGCCCCGGCTACCGGGTGTTGCCCTCCTTCGGCCATGTGCGGGACCTGCCGGAGCGGGACGGTTCGGTGCGCCCGGAGCGCGACTTCGAGATGATCTACGAGCTCCTGCCGGACAAGAAGAAGCGCATCGCGGAGATCGCCCGCGCGCTGAAGGGCGCGAAACGGCTCTGGCTCGCCACCGACCCCGACCGCGAAGGGGAGGCGATCTCCTGGCATCTGGTGGCGGCGCTGAGGGAGCTGGGCGCGCTCGACGGTATCGAGGTCAAGCGGGTGGTGTTCCACGAGGTGACCAGGCGGGCGGTGCTCGAGGCGATGGCCCGGCCGCGCGAGCTCGACATGCGGCTGATCGACGCCTATCAGGCGCGCCGCGCGCTGGATTATCTGGTGGGCTTCACCCTCTCCCCGGTGCTGTGGCGCAAACTGCAGGGCTCCCGTTCGGCGGGGCGCGTGCAGTCGGTGGCGTTGCGCCTCATCTGCGAGCGCGAGGCCGAGATCGAGGCCTTTCGCCCGCGCGAGTACTGGACCGTGGAGGCGCTGCTGGAGAACCGGGAAGGCGCCCGCTTTCGCGCCCGGCTGACCCATCTGGACGGCGCACGGCTGGACAAATTCGCCCTCTCCGACCAGCAGGCCGCGGAGCGGGCGCGGGCGGCGGTGGAGGCGGCGGAGCTGCGGGTGCTCCGGGTCGAGCGCAAGCGCGTCTCCCGCAATCCACCGCCGCCCTTCACCACCGCCACCCTGCAGCAGGAGGCCTCGCGCAAGCTCGGCTTTCCCGCCGACCGCACCATGCGCCTCGCCCAGCGCCTGTTCGAGGGGGTCGAGCTGGACGGCGAGACGGTGGGGCTGATCACCTACATGCGCACCGACAGCGTGCAGCTCGCCGAAGAAGCGGTGCGGGCGATCCGCGATCACATCCGGGAGCGCTTCGGCGACGCTTTTGTGCCGGCGCAGCCGCCGCGTCACAAGACCCGGGCGCGGGCCGCCCAGGAGGCCCACGAGGCGATCCGTCCCACCGACGTGGCGCGCACGCCCGAGCAGCTGGCCCGGTTCCTGGATCGGGATCTGCTGCGGCTGTACGATCTCATCTGGCGGCGGGCGGTGGCGAGCCAGATGGCCGCCGCGCGCTTCGATCGGGTGAGCGCGGAGGTGGGCGACGAAGCCCGCGGGGTGGTGCTGCGGGCAAGCGGCCAGACCCTCGCTTTTGCGGGTCACCTCCAGCTCTATCAGGAGGGTCGGGACGATCCCGGCGACGAGGAGGAGGACGGCACCCTGCCCGCGCTGGCCACAGGCGAACCGGTCGAGAGGCGCAAGGTGGAGGCGAAAGCGCATACCACCGAACCGCCCCCGCGCTACACCGAGGCGAGCCTGGTCAAGCGGCTCGAGGAGCTCGGCGTCGGCCGCCCGAGCACCTACGCCCAGATCCTCTCGGTGCTCCAGGAACGGCGCTACGTGCGGCTCGAGAACAAACGTTTCGTGCCCGAGGACCGCGGACGGCTGGTCAACGCCTTTTTGGTGAGCTTCTTCGACGAATACGTCCAGCCCGCCTTCACCGCGCGGCTCGAGGATCAGCTCGACGCCATCGCCGCCGGCGAGATCGACTGGCGTGCGGTGCTGCGCCGTTTCTGGACTCCCTTCAGCGCGGCGGTGGAACAGGTTCAGGAACGGCGGGTGAGCGAGATCCTGGAGGCCCTCAACGAGGCGCTCGCGCCCAAGCTGTTCCCGCCCCGCGAGGACGGCGGCGATCCGCGCCGCTGCCCGGCCTGCGGGGATGGCACGCTGTCGCTCAAACTCGGTCGCTTCGGCGCCTTCGTCGGATGTTCCCGTTATCCCGCCTGCCGCTACACCCGTCCGCTCGCCGAGAGCCGGGAGGCGGGAGCCAGGGAACGGCTCATCGGGGTCGATCCCGACAGCGGCGAGGAGATCTGGCTCAAGGTCGGGCGCTTCGGCCCTTATGTGCAGCGGGGCGGCGGCGAGCAGGCGCAGCGGATCTCGCTTCCGCCAGGATGGCCGCCGGATGAGGTGGATCTCGCCCGCGCCCGGGCGCTTCTCTCCCTGCCGCGCAGCCTCGGCCACGACCCCGAGACCGGCGAGGAAATCCTGGTCGGCATCAACCGTTTCGGCCCCTATCTCCAGCGCGGCGCGGAGCGCATGCGCCTGCCCGCGGAGGAGGACGTGCTCACCATCGGCATCAACCGGGCGCTTGCGCTGTTGGCGGACCGCAAGAGCGGCCCCAGGCGGCGGATGGCCCAGGTGCTGCGCGAACTCGGGCCCCATCCCAAGGACCAAAAGCCGGTGCAGCTGGTGCAGGGACGCTTCGGGCCCTATGTGCGGCACGGTCGCGTCAACGCCAGCCTGCCCAAGGGGACCGATCCCGAGGGGGTCGATCTCGCCCAGGCGCTCCACCTGCTCGAGGCCAAGAGCAAACGGGGAGGGCGTGCGTCCGGACGGAAGAGACGGGCGGTGGGCGGTTGACCATGGACGCACCCGAGGACGTCGAGGGATTGCCGCCTCTCGAGGAGCTGCTGAACTTCCTGCGGTTGCGCGGCGGTCGGGCGAGCGTGCGGGACGTGGCCCGCGCCTTCCGCCTCAGCCGCCCTCAGCGCATCGCCCTGCGTCGCCTGCTCGCCCGCCTGCGCCGGCAGGGGGTGCTGCCCCGGCGCACGGAGCGCCATCGCGCCGCCGCCTGGCCGCGGATGACGGTGGTGGAGGTGGTGGCGCTCGAGCGGGACGGCGGCGTGCTGGTGGAAACCCCGCTGCGCCCCGGAGAGCGCATCCGACTGCGGGATCCGCGGGGAGGGGTTCCGCCGCTCGCGCCGGGCGATCGCGCCCTGGTCCGCCTCGACCAGACGGAGAGCGGCGAGGTGGAGGCGGAGCTGGTGCGCACGGTGCCGCGCCCGATCCGGGAGGCGGTGGGCGTGGTGGAATCGTCCCCCGCAGGCCTCTGGTTGCGCCCGGCCGGACGCAAGGGCGGACGCAGCTTTCGCCTGCGGCCGGGCAAGGTGCAGGTGGAGGCGGGGGATCTGGTGCGGGCGCGTCTGGTGCTCTCGCGTCCGCTCGCGCCGCCCGAGGCGGTGGTGGTGGAGCGGTTCGGACGCGCCGACGACAGCCGCACCATCACCCCCGCGGTGGCCGCCCAGTACGGCTTCGCGCTCGCCTTCCCGAGGCCGCTTCTGGCCCGGGCGGCGCGCCTCGGCGCGGCGGATCGGGAAGGGCGGTTGGACCTCACCGACCTGCCGCTTGTGACCATCGACGGCGAGGACGCCCGCGACTTCGACGACGCCGTGGCGGCCGAGCGGCTTGGCGAGCGGGGCTACAGGCTCTGGGTCGCCATCGCCGACGTGGCCCATTACGTCCGCCCCGAGGATGTGCTGGACGAGGAGGCGCGTCGGCGGGGCAATTCGGTCTATTTCCCGGACCGCGCCCTGCCCATGCTGCCGCCGGCGCTCTCGGAGCGACTCTGCTCCCTGCAGCCGGGGGAGGAACGGCCCTGTGTGGTGGTGGAGCTGGAGATCGACCGGGCGGGGCGCACCAAGCAGGCGCGGTTTCACCGCGCGGTGATGCGCTCGCGCGCGCGGCTCACCTACGAGCGGGTGCAGGCGGCCCGGGACGGACGGCCCGACGCCGAGTGCGAGCGGTGGTGGGAGCCCGTGCTCGAGCCC
>JALSGW010000280.1 GCA_026982585.1 Alphaproteobacteria bacterium
CGGGCTGAACACCGCGGCGCCGGTGGGACCCTTGTTCTTCAGGCGCTCATAGCACTCCACGCCCTTGTCGTTGTTGTACTGGGTGTCGCACTCCTCGAACACGATCTTGATGCCGTTGATGCCGCCGTCGCGCTCGTTGATGAGGTTGTAGTAGTCGGCGACACCGTTGGCGAAGGGTTCGCCGTTGGGCCCGTAGGGCCCGGTGCGATACACCAGGGACGGGATGAACTGCACGTTCTCCTCGGCCCAGGCCGCAACCGGCAGGCTTCCCGCCGCGGCCACGCCCATGAGGGCCACAAGGGCGATGCCTCTCTTGCTCATGACCTCACCTCCCGTTGCGATGGCAGCCTACGGGTACCACAAGGGGTTCAATATGGGAACGGCCAGCGCCGGAGCTTCTCCTTGCCGATCTGCCACAGGCGGTTGAGCCCGTGGGGCTCGACGATGAGGAAGAAAATGATGAGCGCACCCATGATCATGAATTCGATGTGGGAAGCCAGGGCGACCGCCTCGGCGAGCCCCAAAGAGAGCAGCGCGTTGTTGAGGAAGATCGGCAGCAGCACGATGAAGCCGGCGCCGAGGAAGGAGCCGAGAATCGAGCCGAGGCCGCCGATGATGATCATGAACAGCACCCGGAAGCTCACGTTGATGTCGAAGGCGAGCGCCTCCACCGACCCCGTGTAGGCGAAGGCCCACAGCGCTCCCGCGATGCCGCAGTAGAAGGAGCTGATGGCGAAGGCGGAGAGCTTGGTGGTGAGCGGCCGGATGCCGATGATCTCGGCGGCGATGTCCATGTCCCGGATCGCCATCCAGGCCCGCCCGATCTTGAGCCGCACCATGTTCTTGGCGAGCAGCGCCAGCAGCGCCACCGCACTCAGCACGAAGAAGTACTTGGCGAGCGGCTTGGCCTCGAAGCCGGTCACGTAGACCTCGCCGAAGATCGCCCGGGGCGGCGCGCTGATCACGCCGGAGGCGCTGTAGTTGGTGAACCAGGGCACCCGGTTGTAGAGCCAGAGCAGGAAGAACTGCGCCGCAAGCGTCGCCACCGCCAGGTAGAAGCCCTTGATGCGCAGGCTCGGCAGGCCGAAGAGGATGCCCACCCCGGCCGTGATCAGCCCCGCGAGCAGCAGCACCACCACGATGTGCAGCTCCGGAAAGGCGGTGGCGAGCTTGTAGGCGGCGAAGGCGCCGGTGGCCATGAAGCCGCCCGTGCCGAGCGACAGCTGGCCCGCATAGCCGGTCAGGAGATTGAGCCCGACCGCCGCCAGCCCGTAGATCAAAAACGGCAGCATGATGGTCTCGAGCCAGTACTGGCTCGCCGTGGCCGGGATGACGACGAAGGCGATCAAAAGGATGACCGCGATGCCGATCCGGTCCTGGCGGATCGGGAAGATCGCCTGGTCGGCGGCATAGCTGGTGCGGAACTGTCCGGTCTCGCGGTAGATCACGGCCTACACCCGTTCGATGATCTTCTCGCCGAAGAGCCCCTCGGGGCGGAACAGCAGGAACACCATCGCCAGCATATAGGCGAACCAGTCCTCGATGGCGCCGCCGATCACGGGTCCCCAATAGACCTCCGCCACCTTCTCGCCGCCGCCGATGATCAGCCCGCCGACGATCGCCCCGGGCACCGAGGTGAAGCCGCCCAGGATCAAGACCGGCAAGGCCTTGAGCGCGATCAACGCGAGGTTGAACTGCACACCCAGCTTCGCGCCCCAGAGCACCCCCGCCACCAGCCCGACCAGGCCCGCCACCGTCCACACGATGGTCCAGATGACATTGAGCGGGATGCCGACGGTGAGCGCCGCCTGATGGTCGTCCGCCACCGCCCGGAGCGCCCGGCCGGTGGGCGTGTACTGGAAGAACAGGGCGAGGCCGGCGACCAGCACCCCGCACACCGCCGCCGCGAACAAATCAAAGGAATTGAGCAGCATGTCGCCGATGAAGATGGGGTCCTCGGGGATGCCGATGTCGAGCCGGCGCACGTCCGAGCCCCAGATGGTCTGGCCGAAGCCGTCGAGGAAAAAGGTGATGCCGATGGTGGCCATGAAGAGGATGATCGGCGCCTGGTTGACCAGCGGCCGCAGCACCACCCGTTCGATCGCGAAGGCGAGCGCCACCATCACCATGACGGTGATGATCAGCGACAGCCAGATCGGCAGCCCGAGATCGATAAAGCCGACGAAGAACAGGGCGGCGAACAGCACCATCGCGCCCTGGGCGAAGTTGAACACCCCCGAAGCCTTGAAGATGAGGACGAAGCCGAGCGCCACGAGCGCATACATGACGCCCGCGGCCAGCCCGCCGATCAGCACCTCGAAGAAAAACAAGGGCGCCTCGGCGATCTGCCGGAAGGGCTCGACGAAGATCGAATAGAGCGTGTCCATGGCCGTTATCAGTCGTGTTGGACGCCGAGATAGGCCTCGATCACCGCCGGGTCGTTGCGCACCTCGTCCGGCGTACCGTCGGCGAGCACCCGGCCGTAGTCGAGCACCACCACCCGGTCCGAAATGTCCATCACCACGCTCATGTCGTGCTCGATAAGCGCGATGGTGGTGCCGTATTCCTCGTTCACGTCGAGGATGAAACGCACCATGTCCTCCTTTTCCTCGAGGTTCATCCCCGCCATCGGCTCGTCGAGCAGCAGAAGCTCCGGCTCCATGGCGAGCGCCCGCGCGAGCTCCACCCGCTTCTGCAGACCATAGGGCAGCTTGCCCACCGGCACGTGGCGGATGTGCTGGATCTCGAGGAAGTCGATGATGCGCTCGACGAAGGCCCGGTTCTCGAGCTCCTCCCTGCGCGCCCGGCCGAGGTAGAACGCCTGTTCGAGAAAGCTCGCCCGCATCTTGAGGATGCGGCCGGTCATGATGTTGTCGAGGGTGCTCATGCCTTTGAAGAGCGCGATGTTCTGGAAGGTGCGGGCGATGCCCTCCTTGGCCGCGAAATGCGGCCGCATCTTCCTGAGGCGCCGGCCCTTCCAGATCAGACTGCCCTCCTGCGGCTGGTAGAAGCCGTTGATGACGTTCAGCATGGAGGACTTGCCGGCGCCGTTGGGGCCGATGATGGCGCGGATCTCCCCCTTGCGGATGTCGAAGCTCACCTGCGCGAGCGCCTGCACGCCGCCGAAGCGGAGGCTGATGTTGTCCACCTGCAGCAGCACCTCGCCGATGTCGCGCTTGCGCGCGACGGCGGTCTGGGTGCCCGGAGAAGTGGCGAGAACCTCGTTCATGCCGCTTGTCTCTCGCTCTTACGGTGGGCGCTCGTGTCCTGGATTCGGAGCTCCGCGCGCACCAGACCCTTGTGGCCGTCCTCGAAGGTCACCTCGCCCTCGTAGACCACCCGCTCGCGGCCGGCATAGATGGCCTCGATGATCGGCCGGTAGCGCTGGTCGATCACGCCCCGCCGCACCTTGCGGGTGCGGGTGACCTCGCCGTCGTCGGGATCGAGTTCCTTGTGCAGCAGCACGAAACGGCGGATGCGCTGGCCCTCCGGCAGGCTGGCGTTGACCTTCTCCACCTCGCCCAACAGCAGCTCATAGACCTTCGGATTGGCGGCCAGATTCTGGTAGTTGGTGAAGGGAATGCCCCGCGTCTCCGCCCACTTGGAGACCATCGACCAGCGGATGCAGAGGATGGCGGCAAGCCACGGCCGCTCGTTGCCCAACACCACCGCCTCGCCGATGAAGGGCGAGAACTTCAGCTTGTTCTCGAGATACTGGGGGGAGAAGCGGATCCCGGCCTGGGTGCGCGCCAGATCCTTGAGCCGGTCCACCACCACGAGCCGCCCCTTGTCGTCGAAATAGCCGGCATCCCCGGTGCGCAGAAAGCCGTCCTCGGTGAACGCCTCGCGGGTCGCCTCCTCGTTGCGGAAATAGCCCTTGAACATGCCCGGCGTCCTGGCCTGGATTTCGCCGAGCCCCTGTTCGTCCGGATCGTGGATGCGCACCTCCGAGCCCGGAAACGGCTTGCCGGAGCTGTCGAAGTCCACCTCGCCGTCGCTCTGGATGGTGTAGGCGCCGCCGGTCTCGGTCTGCCCGTAGAGCTGTTTGAGCGGCACCCCCATGGCGAGGAAGAACCGGAAGGTGTCGGGACCCAGGGCCGCGCCCCCGGTGGAAGCCGACTTGAGCCGGGAGAAGCCGAGCCGGTCCTTGAGCGCACCGAACAAAAGCAGCTCGGCGAGCCAGGAGCGCTGGCCGCGCTCGAGCCCCTCGTAGCCCATCTTGTAGGCGACGTCGAAGATCCACTGGTTGAGGGGATTGGCGTCCATGATGCGGGCGCGCACATCCGCCGCCGTCTGCTCCCACACCCGCGGCGCGAGCAGGATGTGGGTGGGGCCGATCTCGCGCAGATCCTGCATCGCCGTCTCCGCACTCTCCGGGAAGTTGACCCGGATCCGGCACAACAGCGGCATCGCCACCACATACACCTGCTCCATGATCCACGGCAGGGGCAGGATGCTCACATATTCGTCCCCGGGGGCGCGCGGCTCCACCTGCAGATAGGTGCGCATATGCTCGAGGAAGGGACGGTGCTGGAGCATGGCGAGCTTGGGCTGGGCGGTGGTGCCCGAGGTGGTGCAGAGGATCGCCACGTCCTCGCCCCGGCCCTGGGCCACCTCGCGTTCGAAGCGCTCCGGATCCTGCCTCGCCACCTCCGCCCCGAGCGCCTCAAGCCGCTCCCAGGACACCAGCCTCGGATCGTCGTATTTGCGCATCCCGCGCGGGTCGTGATAGACGATGTGGCGCACGCTCGGGATGCCGTCGCCGAGCTCGAGCAGCTTGTCCACCTGCTCCTCGTCCTCGGCCACCACCAGCCGCGCCTCGGCGTAGTTGATGAGATAGGCCGCCTCCGGGGCGAGCACGTCCTCGTAGATGCCCACCGTCATGCAGCCGAGCGCGTGGGCGGCGAGCTCGCTCCACACCCAGTTGGGCCGGTTGCGGCCGATCAGCGCCACCACCGCACCGCGCTCGAGGCCGAGGGCCGCAAAGCCGAGGGCGATGGTGCGCACCTCCTCGGCATAGCGCCGCCAGGTGAACTCGTTCCAGATTCCGAACTCCTTCTCCCGCATCGCCACCTCCTCGGGGAAGCGGCGCGCGTTGTGGAGGAGGAGCTTGGGAAAGGTGTCCAGCTCGTCGAGATCGGGCAAGCTCATCGACGGTCCCCGGCCCTCCAGCATGTGGTATTCGTGGCCGCAAAAGCGGTATCCCGCCCCGGCGGCGCGGGCGGACTATAGCACAAAGTCCCGCGCATCCCGCAAGGCCGGCCGGTTTGCGCGGCGCGGAAAGCGCGGCGGTCCGGCGCGCAACGGGGTACGCTGGAGCCCGTAGGCCATCGGGCGCATGTCCTCCCAAGGGGGCGGGGACTTGTCTTCCCCGCCCGGGGCGGTAAGCGATGGCGGCGCGGAGGGAGGGGCGATGGATCCGTCGTTGCTGCTTGAGCAGACCCTAAACGGCCTGCAGCTCGGGGTGATGCTCTTTCTGCTCGCGGCCGGGCTCACCCTCGTCTTCGGCATTATGGACTTCATCAACCTCGCCCACGGCTCCTTCTACATGCTCGGCGCCTATCTCACCGCCTGGCTGGTGGGGTGGAGCGAAGCGTTCCTGCCCTCTTTGGCGGGGGCTCTGGTGCTCACCGCTCTCGTCGGCCTGTTGGTCGAGCGGCTGGTGGCCCGGAGGCTCTATGCGGCCGATCACCTCTATCAGGTGCTCGCCACCTTCGGCCTCATCCTGTTCTTCAACGAGCTCATCAGGCTGTTGTTCGGCCCGCAGCCGATCTTTCTCGAACCGCCCGCCTGGCTCGCCGGCCAGCTGGAGATCGCCGGCGCACCCTATCCGCGCATCCGCATCGCCATCGTGCTGGCGGGGCTTATGAGCGGGCTATTGCTCTGGTGGCTGATCGGCCGCACCCGGCTCGGCATGTGGATCCGCGCCGGCGCCGACGACCGCGAGACCATCGCCGCCCTCGGGGTGGACATCGGGCTCGTGTTCGCCCTCGTCTTCGCCCTCGGGGCGGCGCTCGCGGCCCTTGCCGGTGCGATGGCGGGAACCCTGGTGGCGGTGCGCATCGGCATGGGCGAGGAGATCTTGATCCTCACCTTCGTGGTGATCGTCATCGGCGGCATCGGCTCGGTGCGCGGGGCGCTGGTCGGGGCGCTGTTGGTGGGGCTCGTCGACACCTATGGCCGGGCGTTGCTGCCGGATGTGCTCGCGCTTGTGATGGAACGCAGCGTTGCCGATGCCGCCGGCGCGGCCATGGCCTCCATGGCCATCTACCTCCTGATGGCGGTGGTGCTGGCCCTGCGTCCGCAGGGTCTGTTGCCGGCGCGGGGGTGAGGTGCCGCGTCTGGCCGAGCTCGGGCTTGCGCTCAGGGCGGGTCTCCTGACCCTGTTGGCCCTCGCCCTGATGCTGCCGGCATGGGGCGATCCCTATGTCGTCAAGCTCGCAACCCGCATCCTCGTCTTCGCCCTGGCCGCGGCCGCGCTCGACCTCGCCCTCGGGGTGGGAGGCATGGTGAGCTTCGGGCACGCGGCCTTTCTCGGGCTCGGCGCCTATGTGGTGGGGATCAACTTCCTCCACGGTTTCGAGGGCAGCCTGTTGTTGGGGTTCGCCCCCACCCAGAGTCTGGTCCTCCAGCTCGTGCTGGCCGCGCTCCTCGCGGGCGGCTTCGCGCTCCTCACCGGCGCCATCAGCCTGCGCACCCGCGGCGTGGCCTTCATCATGATCACCCTGGCGTTTGCCCAGATGCTCTACTACCTTTTCGTCTCGCTGCGCCGCTACAACGGTGCCGACGGCATCGCGCTCTGGAACCGCAGCGACGGCGGGCTCCTCGACCTGGAGGATCCGGTCGCTTTCTATTTCCTTTGTCTCGCGGCGCTGCTTTTGTTCTTGTTTGTGGGCGGGCGCCTCTACCACAGCCGTTTCGGTCGCGCCCTGCGCGCCGCCCGCGACAACGAGCGCCGGGCCCAGGCGCTGGGCATCGACACCTATCGGGTGCGCCTGGTCGCCTACGGGATCTCCGGGGCGGTGACCGGCATCGCCGGGGTGTTGCTGGCCAACGCCACCTATTTCGTCGGCCCCGCCTATCTCAGCTGGCCGGTCTCCGGGCAGCTTCTGGTGATGGTGGTGCTGGGCGGCATGGGGACGCTGGTGGGGCCGGTGTTCGGCGCTCTCGTGCTGCTGCTCTTGGAGGAGTTCCTGCCGGGGCTGCTCGACTCGGTGCGGCCCGGGCTCGGTGAGAGCTGGAAGATCGTGCTGGGCCCGCTCCTCGTGGCGATCGCCCTCTATGCCCGCGGCGGACTGTGGGGCGTGCTGGCGCGGCGTCGGGTCGCCCGCGTGCGCTGGACCGGCCCGCGAGCCGCGAAGGCCCCTCGCCATGTGTGAGGGGGCGGTGTTGCGGGCGTGCGAACTGGTCAAGCGGTTCGGCGGGTTGACCGCCGTGGACCGGGTGAGCCTTGCGGTGGAAAGCGGGGAGATCCACGCCCTCATCGGACCCAACGGCGCCGGCAAGACCACCCTCGTCAACCTGATCGCCGGCGAGCTTCGCCCCGATCACGGACGGGTGTGGCTTTCGGGCCGCGAGATCACCCGCCTCAAGGTGGCTAAGCGGGCCCGGCTCGGCCTCGCGCGGAGCTTCCAGATCTCGAGCCTGTTCGGGAGTCTGACGGCGCTCGAGCATGTGGCGCTGGCGCTCCAGGGACGGTGGGGATCGAGCTTCCGCTTCTGGGGCGATGCGGCGCGCGACGAGGGGCTCCTGAGGCGGGCGCGGGCGGAGCTTGCGCGGGTGGGGCTCGAGGATGCGGCCGACGTGCCGGCGGAGGCGCTCTCCCACGGCCAGCGCCGGCAGCTGGAGCTGGCCATGGCGCTGGCGATGGATCCGGTGTTGCTGCTGTTGGACGAGCCTTTGGCCGGGATCGGGCTCGAGGAGGGGGAGCGGATGGTGGAGCTGCTCGCGGGCCTGCGCGGGCGGGTGGCGATGCTGCTCGTGGAGCACGACATGGACGCGGTGTTCCGGCTCGCCGACCGCATCACCGTGCTCACCTACGGGCGCGTGATCGCAAGCGGCCCGCCGGCGCTCATCCGCGATCATCCCGAGGTGGTGCGCGCCTATCTCGGCGAAGGAGAGGCCAGCGATGCTGCGCCTTGAAGCTGTGGAGGCGGGCTACGGCAGCAGCCGCGTGTTGTGCGGTGTCGATCTCGCCATCGGGCCCGGCGAGATCATAACCCTGCTCGGCCGCAACGGCATGGGCAAGACCACCACCGTGCGGACGATCCTCGGGCTGGTGCGGGCCCGAGCGGGGTGCATCCGCTTTCGGGGCCGTGATGTCACCGGCGCACCCCCGCATCGGATCGCGCGGCTCGGGATCGGGCTGGTGCCGGAGGGCCGGCGCATCTTTCCCAATCTCACCGTGCTCGAACAGCTCATCGCGGTCGCCCGCCCGCCGCGCGAGGGGCGGGGGTGGACGGTGTCGCGGGTGCTGGAGCTGTTTCCCGCGCTCGCGGAGCGTCGTCATCAGCGCGGACGCACGCTGTCCGGCGGCGAACAGCAGATGCTGGCCATCGCCCGGGCGCTGGTGCTCAACCCGGTCCTGCTCATCCTCGACGAAGCCACCGAGGGGCTGGCGCCGCTCGTGCGCCGCGAGATCTGGCGGGCGCTTGCGGCGCTGCGGCGGGAGGGGCTCGCCATGCTTTTGATCGACAAACACCTCGAGCGGCTCTTGGAGCTCGCCGATCGCCACTACGTCATCGAGAAGGGGCGTATCGTGTGGTCCGGCACCGGGGCCGCCTTCCGGGCCGAGCCCGGGCTGCGGGCACGCTATCTCGGCGTGTGAGGCGGGAGACGGGCGAGGGCGGACAGCGCGTCCTCGAGGATCAGCGCCGCCGCGTAGTGATCGAGCCATCGCTCGCCGCGGCGCGGGCGAAGCCGACCCTCCCGCACCGCCTCCTCCACCGCGAAGGTGGACAGACGCTCGTCCTGCAACAGCACCGGAAGACCGAACTCCTCCTCGAGCCGGCGGGCGAAGGCCTCGGCCTGTTGCGCCATGGGGCCGATCCGCCCGTCCATGCTGACCGGATGGCCCACCACGAGGCCCACCGCGCCGCGCCGTCGCACATGGTCCCCGATGCGCGCGAGATCCCGGGCAAGATCCCGGCGGCGCCAGCATTCGAGCGGGGTGACCAGGACGCGTCCGGGATCGGTGGCGGCGACACCGATCCGCCGCGGGCTCTGATCCAGCGCGAGCAACGCGCCCTTCGGGGGCAGCCTGGAACGGTAGAGGGCGGGATCGGTGGTGGGCACGTCCGGCTCGCTCTCCCCACGCGCCGCAGACCGCGTCCACAAGCGAGAATGGGGCGTCCGAACGCGCGCCGCCAGGGGCCCGACGGCATCGACGTCGGGCCGGTTGCGCCGGACCGGCGGCGTGCTAAGGCTGGGCCCGCATCCATCTCCTGGGGCACGTCCATGGCGGAGTTCGATCTGGTGTTGCGCGGCGGTCGGGTGGCGACCGCCGAGGCGGTGGTGACGGCCGATATCGGCATCGTGGGCGAGCAGGTGGCGGCGGTGGGCCGGGATCTCGGCCCGGGACGCGAGGAGCTCCCGCTCGACGGCGCCATCGTCACGCCGGGCGGGGTCGACTCCCACTGCCACATCGAGCAGCTCGCCGCCACCGGCCTGCGCAACGCCGACACCTTCGAGAGCGCCACCCGCGCCGCCCTCATGGGCGGCACCACCACGGTCATTCCCTTCGCAGCCCAGCATCGCGGCGACAGCCTGCGGGCGGTGGTGGACGACTACCACCGGCGCGCGCGCCGGGGTGCGCTGGCGGACTACGCCTTCCACATGATCCTCACCGATCCCCGCCCCGAGGTGCTGGAACGGGAGCTGCCGCCCCTGGTCCGCTCCGGACACAGTTCGCTCAAGGTGTATCTGACCTACGAACGGCTGCGCGTGGACGACGAACAGCTGCTCGAGGTGCTGGCGGCCGCCCGCCGTCACCGCTGTCTCGTGTGCGTGCACGCCGAAAACCACGGCATGATCGCCTGGCTCAAGCGGCGGCTTGTGGCGCGGGGTCATCGAGCACCCCGCTTCCACGGGGTGAGCCATCCCCGGCTCGGCGAGGCGGAGGCGGTGTACCGGGTGGCGGCGATGAGCGCCTTGCTCGACCAGCCCGTGATGATCTTCCACCTCTCCTGCCGGGAGGGGGTGGAGGAGGTGCGGCGCGCCCGCGCGCGCGGGGTGAAGCTGTTCGCCGAGACCTGCACCCAGTATCTGCTCCTCGACGAGTGCGAAACCCACCGCCCCGGGGTGGAGGGTGCGATGTGGATGTGCAGCCCGCCCCTGCGCGCCGAACGGGACCGGGAGGCGCTCTGGCGGGCGCTGGAGGAGGGCGTTTTGGACTGCGTGTCCTCCGACCACGCCCCCTACCGCATGGACGAGACCGGCAAGCTCGCGCGCGGGCCGGATGCGGGCTTTCACGAGATCGCGAACGGGCTGCCCGGCATCGAGCTGCGCATGCCGTTATTGTTCGACGCCATGGTGCAGGGCGGCCGCCTCGATCTCTGCCGCTTCGTGGCGCTGACCTGCACCGCTCCCGCCCGCATCTACGGCCTGCATCCGAAGAAGGGCACCATCGTAGCCGGTGCGGACGCCGATCTCGTCGTGTGGGACGCCGAGCGCACCGTGACCATCGCCCCGGGCCCCCGCCACGACAACGCCGGCTACACGCCCTATGCCGGCCGCAGCGTGCGCGGCTGGCCCCGGCTCGTGTTCCTGCGCGGGCGGCTCGTGGTGGAGGAGGGACGGCTGCTCGCGGAGCCCGGCTCGGGACGGTTTCTGCCGCGATCCGGCGGCGAGGCCGCGGCACCCCGCGGCCGCACGGCTGCGGAGCTCGACCCGGAGCGAAACGGAGGCGCGCGGCTGCTGGATTGAGGCCTCAGTCCCCCGCTTCCACCCGCAGTTCGAGATCCTCCCGCTCCCGCGCCGCCGCCCGAAGCGTGTTCCACAGCGCTTCCAGATCGGATCCCGGCCGCGGCGGCGCAAGCCGCCAGCGGATGCGAACCGGACCCGCCACCTCTTCCACCAGCAGCTCGAACAGCGCATCCAGATTGTGGCCCCACCAGGACGGAAAACCGAGCCCGCGGCCGATCCGGGCCAGGACCTCCCGCAGGTCCAGCGGCTCGGGGCCGATCTCCACCTCCCTCAGCGGCCGGGACATGGCAGGCGGATGAAACTGCGGTAGTGGTCGAGGGTCACATACACCAGCCCGTCGTTGGAGAACACGAGCCGCCTCGGTCCGCGCTCGCCGCAGCGGGCGTCGATGTCCGCGGTCCACCAGATCCGTCCCGGACGGTCGGGCAAAAGCCGCTCGCGGTTGTAGAACCGATCGCCGCCCAGCATTCGGCCCGGGGCCAGCCGGCACAGGTCCCCGCCCGGACGCCATCCCAAGGCCCGTGCCTCGGCCTTGGTGAGGTATCGCTCCGGAAGCCGGCCCGAACTGCAGACGCTGCGGACGGTCTCGACGAACGCCGGAACGTCCCGAATACCCAGCGCAACAGCCTGGGCCTCCAGCTCCGAAGCGGGCTCGCAGCCGCCCAGAAGACCGAATCCCGGAAGCGCCAGCAGCAGGACCAGCAGCAAGCGCCGCATCGCGCGTCCCATCCGCTGGAGCCGGCTAGCGCGCGTTCCTGCGGCCCTGAGCCGGCTGCCGGGTCCAGAGCCCCAAAAGCCCGAGCGCCAAACCATAGCCGGCGAGCGTCCCGCCGGCGTTGGCGAGGAGGTCCCCGGTCTCGAACGCACGGCCGGGAATCAGGCTTTGGGCCAGCTCGAACAAGGTGGCGAGGGCGAGGGTGGCGAGCGCGGCGGTGGCCAACGCGCGCCGGTTGGAAGCGAAGCTCACAGCCGCGGCGGTCATCACCAGATAGGCCAGGAAATGGGCGAGCTTGTCGGACACCGCGGCGGCGAGGGGCGGCCGCGGCGAGAGCAGCATCCATGCCAGCACCAGCCAGGCGGCGAGCCACAGAGCGAAGGCGATGCGGCCGGTGAGCGACCGGAGGGGAGGTCGTGGTGCCGTCATGTGCGCTCCCGCAACTGCTCGACGCCGCCATCGCATCGAATCCGCGCGCTGGCAAGCCACACCGCCATGCCGCAGCGCCGCGCAACCCTTCCGGATCAGCCCGGATCCGAGCAGGGCCGTCCGCGCTTCCGTTCTCCCGCTAGAGGGCGCCGGTGGATGAGCGGCCTGAGCGGGGCATCGACCGCTCCGGCCTTGCGCCGCCGGACATTGCCCCGGCTCCGCGGGCTGGACGACGGTCGGAGAACCGGCGGTGCCACCGGACGCACCGGCGTTCCTGCGCGCTCGGGCGCACGAGCCGTCCCCAGCCCGACCATCCCCTCACTCAGCGGGCCGCCACCGCGAGCGGCGGGCCGTAGGTGATCACCAGGCAGTCCCGCCCGCGCGATTTGAGGGCCCGGCAGGCGGCTTCGGCGACCCGTTGTTCGAGGCCGGCGATGCGCGCCCGGTAGAAGATCTTGCGCCGTCCCTTGCGGGCGCTGACGTCGATCTCGCCCTCGAGCAGGAGTTCCGGCAACAGCCGCAGCGCCTCGCGCGCGGCGGCATCCGCCTGGGCGGGACGCAGGAAGGCCCCCACCTGGATGCCGTAGGCGCGCTGGGCCCGAGGCGTCCGCTCCCGGCGGCCGCTGCCCCCTCCGGCGGCCAGCTCGCCGCGCGGCAGGGCCAGCATCGGCGGCCGGGATGCCGGCAGCGGGATGCGCACCTCCACAGCCGCGGGAAGCCAGGCCGGTTTCGGCCTGGGCGGGGGAATGCGGGCGATCTTGAGGCGCTCGAGCTTCGCGAAGCCACGGTCGAACAGGCGTATTACCTTGCGGTCCCGCTCGCGGGCGTTGCGTCCTCCGGCCACCACCACGATCAGCCGCTCGCCCCCGCGCTTGGCGGAGGCGGCGAGGTTGTAGCCGGAGGCGCGCACAAACCCGGTCTTGAGCCCGTCGAGCCCGGGATAGCGGCCCAAAAGCCGGTTGGTGTTGACGAAGCGGCGGCCGCGCCAGGTGAAGGTCTTTGTGGAAAAATAGGGATAAAACTGGGGAAAATCCGTGATCAGGGCCCGGGCCAGGCGGGCCATGTCGCGCACGGTGCTGCGCTGGCCCGGGTGATGGAGGCCGGAGGCGTTGCGGAACACGGTGCGGCGCATGCCGAGCCGGCGCGCGGTTTGGGTCATGCGACGGGCGAAGGCGGCTTCGCTGCCGGCCAGCGCCTCCGCCACCACCACCGCCACATCGTTGGCGGACTTGGCGATCAAGGCGTAGATGGCCTCTTCGACCCGGATGCGCTCGCCCGCCCGAAGCCCCAGTTTGGACGCCGGCATGCCGGCGGCGCGCTTGGAGACCTTGAGCCGGCTGTCGAGCTTAAGCCGCCCCTCTTCGAGCGCCTCGAAGAGCAGGTACAAGGTCATCATCTTGGTCATGGAGGCGGGGCGAATGGTGCGATCGGGCGCCTGGGCAT
>JALSGW010000281.1 GCA_026982585.1 Alphaproteobacteria bacterium
GGTGAAGAGGGTTGGCGGTCAGCCGCGGCGGTTGCCGCAGACGGGACACTCCACCTCGAGGGGATAGCCGTACCAGATGCCCCGGCAGCGGCTGCACCAGTGGCCGGTGAGCTGACGGTTCGGAAGGCCGATGCGGCGGGCGAGCCGGCTTGCTCCAAGATCGGCCGCCCGCGGACCACCCGGACGCGTGCGGGCGAGCGGAAAGCGGATCACCCGCCGCCCGTCAGCCCCGCCATCGCTCATGGTTGGCGATCCCGGCGCGGGGGACGAGGCCGTAGCGGCGGATCTTGTTGGCCAGGCCGACTCGGGAAAGGCCGAGGTCCGCCGCCGCCCGCGACTGGTTCCAGCCGTGCCGCTCGAGCGCCTGCAGCACGAGCCGGCGTTCCAGAGTCTCGACCTTTTCCTTGAGCGTGCGGCCCTCGAACGTCCAGGACGCGTCCGCTTCCGGGATCCGGACCTGCTGCAGTTCGGGCGAAAGCGACCGCCGGGTGATGTAGGAACCGTCCGGGGTGAGCGCCACCATCCGCCGCACTTCGTTCTCAAGCTCGCGCACGTTACCGGGGAAGGCATAGGCGCGCAAGACGTCGAGGACGTCGCGGGCGATGCCGAGGATGCGCTTGCCGAGACTCTGGCTGTATTTGGCGACGAAGAACTCGGCCAGCACCGGGATGTCCTCCCGCCGCTCGCGCAGCGGCGGGATGGTGATCTCGAATCCCTTGAGGCGATAATAGAGGTCCTTGCGAAAGCGTCCCTCGCGCATGAGCTCGCGAAGCGGCCGGTTGCTCGCGGCAATGATGCGGACATCGCAGGCGAGCACCCGGTCGGATCCGAGCGGCTTGACCTCGCCGAACTGGAGAAAGCGCAAAAGGCTGATCTGGAAGGCCGGCGAGACGTCGGAGATTTCGTCGAGGAACACGGTGCCGCCGTCGGCGGCGCGGAACAGGCCGGTGCGGTCCGCCACCGCGCCGGTGAAGGCGCCGCGCACATGTCCGAACAGCTCCGACTGCAGCAGCTCGTCCGGAATGCCGCCGCAGTTCTGCACCAGAAGCGGGCTGTCGTTGCGCCGGGAGTGGTGGTGGATGGCGCGGGCGAGCAGCTCCTTGCCGGTGCCGGTCTCGCCCTGGATCAGCACGGGCAGATCGGTGGCCGCCGCCTCGCGCGCCAGCTGGCAGACCGCCGCCATGCGCTCGCTGACGTAGACCAGCTTGTCGAAATGCTGATGGTCTCCGGCATTGCCTCCGGCGAGGGCGAGGCTCGGCCAGTCGCCGTGGAGCTTGAGCTCGCGGCTGAGCAGCCGATGACGGCGGGCGAGCTCCCGGGTCTCGAGGGCGCGCCGCACCAACAGGCCGATCTGCAGGGCATCGAGCGGCTTGCGCATGGTCTGGTAGATGGCGGCCTGCCGCCATGCGGGATCCAGCCCCCCGAGCCGGTCGGCGTCCCGCACCAGGATGCGCAACACGGTGGGATGGGCGAGACGGAAGCGCTGGAGCACGGCGATCCCGTCCTCGCCGCCCAGCCTCTCCTCCGCGAACACGAGGTCGATGGCGGTCTCCTCGGCAAGGCGCAGGGCGGAGCGCCCGTCGCGCCGCACGAGCACCCGATACCCCTCGCCCTCGAGGTGCCGGCGCACTCCCTCCCACGGCCGGTCGTCGCCGACGACCAGCAGAATCGTTCCCATCGGCTCCATCGGCTCGGCCCGGAAACTTTGTTGTCGTATTTCAAACTTTCTTTACGTACCGATGATGGGGGTGGTCAAGCCCCCTCCGCGCATCGGCCCGAACGGCCGGCCTGCCGAGGAGCGCAGGCGAGTCGCCGACAACCGGTTCGCGCGCAAAGAACCGCGGCGGGTTTGCCGGTTCGCCCCCATCGCCGGCGAAGCCGGCTGCACACCCGCCGTCCTCCCTCCGCTGGCTCCCGGGAGGAGGCCCTAATGGGGGGGCGGTGTCTCGGAGACTCGGCGATCA
>JALSGW010000282.1 GCA_026982585.1 Alphaproteobacteria bacterium
GCAGTTCGCCCTGTTCGCGGCCCTGCTCGCCGCCCTCCTCCTGGGTCTCGCCGCCGCCCCGCAAGCCACCCTGGGGCTGCTCACCGCCCTGGTCACCGGCGTGTTCGCCTTGAGCGTGCTGTTCAAGTTCCTGGTCGCCTTCGCCGGGGCGGAGCGGGAGCGGACGGTCCTCCTCGCTCCCGAGGAGGTGGAGGCGCTCAGACCGGCCGAGCTCCCACGCTACACCATCCTGGTGCCGGTCTACCGCGAGGCGTCGGTGGTGGGCGGGCTGCTCCGCCACCTGGCTGATCTCGATTATCCGCGGGAGAAGCTCGAGGTGCTGGTGCTCGTCGAGGAGGACGACGAGGAGACCTGGCAGGCGGCCAAGGCGGCGCGCCCGCCCGACTTCGTCCATCTGGTCCGCATCCCCCACGGGCTTCCCAAGACCAAGCCCAAGGCCTGCAACGTCGGTCTCGCCTTCGCCCGCGGCCGTTTTCTGGTGATCTACGACGCCGAGGACCGGCCCGAGCCCGACCAGCTCAAGAAAGCGGTCGCCGCCTTCCGCAAGGGTCCGCCCGAGCTGATCTGCGTGCAGGCCGCCCTCAACTACTACAACGCTCGCCAGAATTGGCTCACGCGCATGTTCACACTCGAATATTCCTACTGGTTCGACTACATGTTGCCCGGACTCGACCGCCTGGGTCTACCGATCCCGCTCGGCGGCACCAGCAATCATTTCCGCACCGATCTTTTGCGGGAGCTCGCCGGCTGGGATCCCTTCAACGTCACCGAGGACGCCGATCTCGGCATCCGCGCCGCCCAGTTCGGCTACCGGGTGGGGGTGCTCGATTCCACCACCTTCGAGGAGGCCAACGCCCGCCTCGTCAACTGGCTCCGCCAGCGTTCGCGCTGGATCAAAGGCTACATGCAGACGGCCCTGGTGCACGCCCGGCATCCGCTCAGGCTCTTTCGCACCCTGGGTCCGGCGCGCGCGCTGGGCTTCGCGCTCCTGGTCGCCGGAACCCCGCTCACCTTCCTCGCCTATCTTCCCACGCTGCTGCTCTATCTCGGCTGGCTCCTATTGGGGTGGGACGTGGGCTGGCTGTTTCCCTCCTGGGCGCTCTACGTGGGGCTGTTCAACCTGCTGTTCGGCAACCTGCTCGCCATCCATCTCGCGGCCCTCGCGGTGTTCAAGCGCGGCAACCACGACCTGGTCCTCTACGCGCTCGCCCATCCCCTCTACTGGCTCCTGCACGCGATCGCCGCCTACAAGGCCCTGGGCCAGCTGGTGACGCGGCCGTTCTACTGGGAGAAGACCGTGCACGGGCTGGCCGGCGCGGACGCCTGCTCCGACGGCATCCCGGGGAGCGGGTCGCGTGCAGCAGGAGCGGTTGCGGCATGAGGGCGGAGGTCGCGGGAAGGCTCGACTCGGGCGGAGCCGCCGCAGACGGGGCGGATCATTTCCTTTTGCGGGCTCTGGAGCTGGCGCTGCTCGTCGGCCTGCTCGCCCTGCCCTATGCGTGGGTTGCCTGGTGGACCGGGGAGCGGGGTTTTCTCGCCAACACCACCGCGGCCTTGTTGGCCAAGGCCAAGACCGCCCTCGCCCTGGGCCGCCCGGAGGCGGTGGGCTTCACCTATCCGCCGCTCGGGGTGCTGCTCGCGGCGGTGGCGGGCGATCCGCCCCGACTCGGCTATCTGGGTGCGCTCCTCGCGGCGGCGGCGGGAGCCCGGCTGGTCGCCCATCTCCGCGCCCAGCAATGGAGCGGGGCGGCGGTGGTGGCGGTCACAGCGGCGGTGCTCTACAACCCCGCCTCCCTCTACCTGGTGGTGACGGACCCCGCCACCTTCCTCGGCCTGTTCCTCCTCTATCTCGCCCATCGCGGCTACCGCCAGTATCTCGAGACCGGTCTCACCCTGCCGCTGTTGCGCTGTGGTCTAGCGCTC
>JALSGW010000283.1 GCA_026982585.1 Alphaproteobacteria bacterium
CCGCCTCGGCGCGTTGCTGTTCGATGGTCTTCGCCGCCGTCACGCCTCCACCTCCGCCAGATGGAACCAGCCCTGGCCGACAGTCTCGTTGCCGCCGAGCTGCAGATAGGGCCGCCCGCCCGCGCCGAAGAACAGGTCGCGCAGGTGCTGCGCGGCTTCTTCGTCCCGGCAGACCACCAGCGTGTAGAGCAACGTGTCCGGTGCGAGGCTTTCCTCGTACCAGAGGTTGGTCGAGACCTTGGTCCTGTCGTCGAGCACGTTGCGGGCGTGGACCGGCAGGGCATAGCGCGCGAACCAGGCGAAGTCGTCGTCGCGGACGATCACCAGCCGCTCGGCGAGCCGGGCCGCGGCCGGGCTGTCGCCGAAGAGGGGACGGAGGGTCTCCACCAGCCCCGCCGGGAGCTCGCCCGCGCGGGTGAACAGGCGCTCTTCGAGGAACAGGCGCTCGCCCAGGGACTTCGGGCCGAGGAAACGGTGTTCGCCCGGCGCCTCGATGGCGGGCACCTCGTCCAACCCGGCCCGTTCGAGATCGCGGCCGTAGCGCTCGATCAGATGGGGGCAGGTGAGCCAGACGGTGGCGGTGGCGAGCGAGCGGACCGGCAGGAGCAGCAGCCGCGCGTCGGTGAAGCTCAGATCGCCGGCTTTTTCCGGTGCGCCGTACAATCTCTTGATCCGTCGATTGTCGTCCTCGGTGCCCCCGAGAGTGCGCTCCGCCAGCTCCCGTACCGCGCCCTTGACTCCGGAGCCGGGGACGAAGGGATAGTCGGTGGTGCGTTCGCGGGCCACCGGCAGGTCCACCGCTCCCTCCCGCTGACCCGCGCCCGGATGGACGTGGGTCTCCGCAAGCATGCCCAGGATCAGCGTCTTCATCGCCCGCTTTCCCTCCGCGGCCAGTATCCGAAGCGGAAATGTCCGAAGCCGAGCGCTGTGCGCTCGCCCACCGCCCGCACGTCCGATCGCCAGAGCTCCGCGAGCCTTCGCCGCTCGGCCTCGTCGGTGACCTCGAAGAACAACACGCTGCCCGCAGGCAGATGCGGCCGGTTGGGCTGCGGGCCGAAAGAGGAGACACCGGAGCGGCCGTCCCAGCCGCCTACGTACTGCGGCCGCCCGCAGCAGGCGAATACTAACCTTCCCGGAAACTTGCCGTCCAGCGACGCATCCGGACGCGGCCAGCTGCCGTCCCGGAAACGCGTGGGCGAGAGGATGTGGACGAGATAGCGCCCGTCCGCGGGGGGCTCGGCGGGCTCGGTCGCCTCCCTCCAGCCGTCGGCGAGCTCGTGAAAGCCCACCAGGCGCTGCAGGCCGCCGAGCGGCGTCGGCTGCGCCGGTGGGGGATGGTCCGGCGGACCCGCGACCTCGAGCCCGAGGGCGACCCGCCGCCAGCCGTCGCGGTCGGCGGCCTTGCCGTACCACCGGCCGACCCCGTCGAACAGGCGCAGGTGCCGCACGGCGTAGAGCATGCCGTGGGCGGCGGTGCGCGTGGTGTGATCGCGCTGGAGGCCGATGCGGAATTCGGGCGCAAACAGCCTCTTGTCCGTGATCAGCTCATCGGTCTTAGGCGCCTTGCCTTCGAGGATGCTCGTGAGCCCCCGGGCGGTGACCCAGCCCGCCTTCGGCTCCTTCACTCCCGGCTCGGCATCGGGCAGGACGATCTCGCCGAGATCGGTGCGAAAGCGGGGCCCGCGGGGCAGATCGAGCAGCCGGGGCTCCTCCCTTTGCCCCACCTCCTTCACCATCTTCACCATCACATGGGCGGGGCGGGGATAAAGCCGCTCCCAGTCCCCTTGTGCTGTGCGCCACAGCACCACCGGCGGGCCGAAGCGGAGCGGTGCGGGCTCGTCGGGCGATCCGCCCACCACCGCCGCGATCTCCGGCCTTGTGGACCAGTCGCTGCGCCCGTCCCAGCCAAGCGCACGG
>JALSGW010000284.1 GCA_026982585.1 Alphaproteobacteria bacterium
ATCGCAAGCGGCGTGCGGCACCCGCCGGGGTGCGCGAGGTCAGGCGTTTTCTGTGGCCCGCCTGCGCAGGCGACGCCACAATCCCACCGCCTCGGAACTGCCGAACAGCAGTTCGTACACCCGCAGCCGCACGAGCGCGCAGGGCCCCTCGAGATCGTGGCCGCGCTCACGGATCCACCGCTCGATCGCCTCGCCGTAGCGGCGCGCCGCCTTGTTGAGCTGGAAGGTCACCTTCGCGGCCGCCCCCAGCTCCGGAGCCACGGTGCGCAACCGTGCCACCGCCTGCGCCCGCCGCTCCACCTCGGCCATGGCCTCGGGGCCCTCCTCGGCCAGAAGCGGCGAGAGCAGGGCCTCGAGCTCGCTTGCGAGCACCTGTTCGAGAAGCGCCGTGAGCAGCTGGCGCAGCCTCCGCAGCTGATAGCGGTCGAAGGGGAGTTCCTTGGGCAGCGCGGCGACGGAACTGCTCTGTTGGGCGAGCGTCAGGGCGACCTCCGCCAGTTCCTCGATATCGCTGGGCCCTTCGTGGGCGATGCGCTCGATCCGCCTGCGGCTTTCCTCCACCGCCTTCTCCAGCACCAGCGCGGCCGCCTGCTCCCGCGCCTTGCGGGCATCCTGCGACCCGAGCAACGGCACCAGCACCAGTGCCGGGGATTCCAAAAGGCGCACCAGCACCTCCACCACCACACAGCCCGCCTCGCGTCCGAGCGCAAACGCGCGGCAGAGCAGCTCCCTGAGCTCGCCTTCGAGCTCCTCGTCGAGGCTCGCGATCGGACGGGGCGGCAGCCGCCACAAAAAGGGCACGAGATGCTGTCCGAGCAGGAGGAGGTGCGATGCCAGCCGAAGGCTGATGCGCAGCTCGGGCGGCTCACGGTCAACCGAGCCGGGATGGGCGAGCACCGCTCCCGCGGCCGGCCAGAGTTCCTCGCCGACGGCGAGGATGACATGGCCGTCGTGGCTGGTCTTGCCCCGCAGGCGCGCCTCCCAGGCCCGTCGCGCCTCCCCGGGCAGTGCGGCCAGCGCGCGGTGGTGGATGGCGCCGAGATGGCGGCGGGGGATGCGTTGATCGCCCGCGCGCCAGGACCGATCGTCCACCAGCAGCTGTTCGAAGGGCAGGGTGAGCACCCGCGGCAAGGACAGCATGCGGGGCGGCCGAAGCCGCACCAGCCTCCCGCGCAAGGGTGCGAGAAGCGGCTCCAGCCGCACCCTCTCCGGCCGGCCCTCGACCAGCTGCACCACCGCGAGCAGCTTGGCGTCGTCGAGGCGAAGCAGGGCCTCGACCAGATCCTGGGGGAGCACCGACCGCTCGCTCATGCCTGGAGCTCCGCCAGCACGCGCTCCCGGGCCCGCAGGCGGCGCTGGTCCACGAGCTGCCGCTGCCAATCCTCCTGGATCCGCACCCGGCGGCCTGCGGGCAGGGTCTCGCAGATGGGCTCGCCGCGACCGTCCTCGAGGATCGGCGGCGGCAGCATGCGGTGCATGTCCAGCACCGCCAGTCGCTGTTCGGAGCGGCTGTCGCGGACGGTGCGCTCCCAACTCGCGACGATCTGGGGCCAGCCGTCGAGCAACCAGAGCAGCTCCTGCAGGTCGCGGAACAACTGCGTGCGCTCCCGCCCTTCGCGCACGAGCGCCCCGGGGCTGGCGAGCGCCCGCCGGCATCGCGCGGCGACGGAGGCGGCCTCGGCGGCGACGCCGCGCGCCTGAGCCTCAATCTCCCGCGCCGCCTCTTCAGCGCGGCCCCGCTCCACCCGCCGCCAGGATGCGAGCTGAGCGGCCAGGCCCTCCATGCGCGGCACCACGGGCGGCCAGGAACGATCCCAAGGCGCGCTGTCGAAGCCGAATTCCCCCAGCATGGTCGCCAGCTCGCGGATGAGGCGGCCCGCTTCGTCCGCGCGGCCGGGCGCAGGGACATGGTCA
>JALSGW010000285.1 GCA_026982585.1 Alphaproteobacteria bacterium
ATCTGCGTGCTGATGGGGCTGTCCGGCTCCGGCAAGTCCACCCTGCTGCGGGCCGTCAACGGGCTCACCCCGGTCACCCGCGGCCGGGTGTGGGTGCGGGACGGGGAGCGGGAGGTGGAGGTGAGCGCGGCGGACCGCGCCACCCTGCGCCATCTCCGCACCCGCCGCATCGCCATGGTGTTCCAGCAGTTCGCGCTCCTGCCCTGGCGGACGGTGGCGGAGAACGTCGCCTTCGCCCTGGAACTGCGCGGCACTCCCAGGGCCGAGCGCGAGCGCATCGTGCGCGACAAGCTCGCCCTCGTGGGCCTCGAGCGCTGGGCGGAGAAACGGGTCGACGAGCTCTCGGGCGGCATGCAGCAGCGGGTCGGGCTCGCCCGGGCACTCGCCACCGACGCCGACATCCTGCTCATGGACGAGCCCTTCTCGGCGCTCGATCCCTTGATCCGCGACCGCCTCCAGGACGAGCTCCTGGAACTCCAGCGCCGGCTCGCCAAGACCGTCCTGTTCGTGAGCCACGACCTCGACGAAGCGCTCAAGCTCGGATCCCGCATCGCCATCATGGAGGGCGGCCGCATCGTCCAGGAGGGCACGCCCGAGGACATCGTGCTCCGTCCGCGCACCGCCTATGTGCGGAGTTTCGTGGCCAACGTGAATCCCCTCAACGTGCTGCGGCTTGGGGCTGTGATGGCGCCCCTTCGGGGCGCCCGGGCGGGCGAGGTGTCGGTGGGAGAAGGAGGTGTGACGGTGCGTCTCGACTCCGCGGGCCGCCCGGTGGCGGCGCGCGCCGAGCGGATCGCGCTGCGCCTTGCGCCGCTCGGCGACGGCGCGCTCCCTCAGCCGTGCGCGGAGACCGTCTATCTGGCGCCCGAGGAGGCGTCGGTGCGGCTTGCCGCCGAGGCGCTTGCGGGCAACGAGCGGCCGCTTTTGGTGGTGGACGAACACGGCCGGTTGGTGGGATGGGTGGACGCCCAGGGTCTGTTGCGGGGCCTCGGACGGCGGCGCGGCTGAAGGGAGGCGAGAGATGCGCACCACCACCATCGGCGCTTATCCCAAGCCGGACTATGTGCCCCTTCCGGACTGGTTCCGGGCACCCGAGCGCACCGACACGCCGGATCCCACCCGGGGCTGGGCGGAGGCCTGGCGGGAATGGGGTGCGCAGCTCGAGCCGCTTTTGGACCGGGCCACCCGGGAGGTGGTGGCGGAACAGGCCGCACTCGGCATCGACGTGCCCACCGACGGCGAGGTGCGGCGGGAGAACTACATCCACTACCACTGCCGGCACATCGAGGGCATCGATTTCGGGCGCCTCGGCGAGAAGCTCATGCGCGGCCACTACACCGCACGGCTGCCGACGGTGGTGGGGCCGCTTCGCGCCGGCCCGCCCTTCCTGGTGCGGGACTGGCGCATCGCCCAAGAGGCGACCGACCGGCCGGTCAAGATCACCGTACCGGGTCCGCTCACCATCGCCGACAGCGTCGTCGACGCCCACTACGGCGACACCCGCGCGCTCGGCCGCGCGCTCGCCGATGTGTTGAACGTGGAGATCCTGCGGCTCGCCGAGGCCGGCTGCCGCTGGATCCAGGTGGACGAGCCGCTGTTCGCCCGCAAGCCCGAGGAGGCGCTCGCCTACGGCATCGAGAACCTCGAGCGCTGCTTCCACGGCCTGCCCGAAGGGGTGATGCGGGTGGTGCACATCTGCTGCGGCTATCCCAAGGACGTGGATATGGAGGACTATCCCAAGGCGCCGCCCGAGAACTACCGGCGTCTCGCCCCTGCGCTGGCCGCGGCGTCGCTGGATGCGGTCTCGATCGAGGACGCCCACCGGCGCAACCATCCCGCCCTGCTCGAGGCCTTCGGCGACAAGATCGTGATCCTGGGGGTGGTGGACGTGGCCCGAAGCCGCATCGAGAGC
>JALSGW010000286.1 GCA_026982585.1 Alphaproteobacteria bacterium
GTGCGAGCGGCACATAGACCTTGAGCAGCACCTGGAGATGGGAGCAGCCTTCGATGCGGGCCGCCTCCTCGAGCTCCTTGGGGATGGTCTTGAAGGTCTGGCGCAGCAAAAAGATGCCGAAGCCGCTCGCCATATAGGGCAGGCCGATGCCGAGGATGGTGTCGACCAGCCCGAGCCGGCTCATGGTGCGGTAGTTCTCGACGATCAACACCTCCGGCATCACCATGAGCTGCACCAGCACGAGGGCGAAGGCGATGTCGCGGCCGGCGAAGTCGAAGCGGGCGAAGGCGTAGGCGGCGAGGGTGCAGAGCAGGAACTGGGCGGCGAGGATGCTCGTCACCAGCAGGAAGGTGTTGAGGAAATAGCGGGCGAAAGGCGCCTGCGACCAGGCCTCGGCGAAGTTGGCGAGGGTGAGCGGCGCGAAGGGATCGAAGCGGGTGGCGTATTCGGGCGGGTGGAAGGCGGCCCAGAAGGCGTAGAGCAACGGCGACAGCCACAGGAGGGCGAGCAGCCAGGCGGCCGCCGCCTCGAGGATCTGCCAGGGATCGGATCGCAGAGGCCGCCCGCTCATCGGTAGTGGATGCGCCGATCCAGGATCACGAACTGGCCGATGGAGAGCAGGGCGAGCACCGCGAGCAGCACCACGGTCAGCGTCGCGGCATAGGATTCGTCGAAGAAGCTGAAGGCGGTCTCGTAGATGTAGTAGAGGATCAGGGCGCTGGCGTTGTCGGGCCCGCCCTTGGTGAGGATGAAGAGCTGGTCGACCAGCTTGAAGGAGTTGATGACGGCGTTCACCAGCACGAAGAGGGTGGTGGGCATCAAGAGCGGGAACACCACCCGTCGGAAGTAGTGCCAGCGGCCTGCCCCCTCGAGCCGGGCGGCCTCCTCGAGTTCGGGCGGGATCGACTGCAGGGCGGCGAGATAGAAGATCATGAAGAAGCCCGCCTCCTTCCACACCGTCATCACCACGATCGCCCACAACACCGTGTCGGGATCGCCGAGCCAGTTGCGGGTCGGCAGACCGAGCGCGCCGAGCAGCTGGTCGACGAGGCCGATCTCCGGCGTGTAGAAGAACAGCCAGATGTTGGCCACCGCGATCATCGGCAGCACGGTGGGGGTGAAATAGGCCATGCGCACGAGCGCCCGCGCCGGCAGCCGTCCGTTCACCCACACCGCCATGAGCAAGGCCAGCGCGATACTGGCCGGGATGGTGCCGACGGCGAAGAGGATGTTGTTCTCCACCACCTGCCAGAACACCTCGTCCTCGAGCATGAAGCGGTAGTTCTCGAGGCCGACGAAGGCGGCCGGCCGGAAGGCGGTGGCCGGGGTGTAGAAGCTGCGCCAGAGGGTGGCGAGGGTGGGGTAGTGGGTGAAGGTGAGGAGAAGGATGGCTGCCGGCAACAGCAGCAGCCATCCGTAGACGTGGGTGAGGATGCGCCCGCGGCTCATCCCCGTCGCGCTCAGCGATAGCGCCGCAGCAGCCGCTCCGCCGTCCGCTGGGCGTCGCGCAGCGCCTGCTCCGGGCTCTTGGCGCCGGTCAGCGCGGCCTGGATGGCGTCATCCAGCGCCTTGCGCACCCGCCCCGCCTGGAAGGTGGCGAGCTCCGCCACCGCGAAGGCGAGCTGGTCGCGGGCCACCAGCTGGTAGGGGAAGCCCTTCACATACTCGCGCATCGCCGGGGTCTCCCAGGCGTCGGGGCGGGTGGCGATGTAGCCGGTGCGGATGCTCCATTCGGCGGCCTTCTCGGGACTCGTGAGGAAACGGATGAGCCTGAGCGCCGCCTGCTTTTCCTCCGGGCTCGTCTGCTTGAAGATGTAGAAGTTGCCGCCGCCGGTGGGGGAGCCGCGGCGCTTGTTGGCGGGCAGCATGGCGACCCCGAAGTCGAAGCGGGCGTTGTTGCGCACCGCCGTGAGATTGCCGGTGGAATGCCACATGATGGCGGTCTTCTGCTCGAGGAAGTTCTGCCGCAGGGTCCCCCACTCGATGGTCCCCTCCGGCATGATGCCGTACTCGCGGCCGAGGGCGACCCAGAACTCCAGCGCCTCGATCGCCTCGGGGGCGTCGAAGTAGGTCTCGTTGCCCTCGCGGTTCATGAGCTCGAGGCCGTTTTGGATCGCGAGCGCCTGGAACATCCAATAGGGATAGCCGGTGGAGGGGATCATGAGCCCCCAGCGCTCGACCCGCTCGCCGTCGCGCTTGGTGAGGATCCGGCCCATCTCCACGAGCTCCTCCCAGTTCTGCGGGGGACGCTCGGGATCGAGCCCGGCCTCGCGGAAGGCGTCCTTGTTGTAGTACATGACGATGGTGGAGCGCTGGAAGGGCACGCTCCACACCTTGCCGAGGGCGGTGCCGTTCGCCATGAGGGCGGGATAGAAGCTCTCGAGCCAGCCGCGATCCGCCTCGCCGACGAGGTCGCTGATGGGGACGATGGCGTCCTGCTCGATGAGCTCGAAGAGGTCGATCGAGAACATCACCGACAGCTGCGCCGGCTCGCCGGCCTTGAGCGCGGCGAGCGCCTTGATGCGGGCGTCGTTGTAGTTGCCGGCGTAGATCGCCTCGACCTCGATGTCCGGATTGGCGGCCTCGAAATCGGCCACCAGATCGTCGACGATCTTGGTGAGCGGCCCGCCGACCGCCACCGGATAGTACATGGTGAGCTTGACCTTCTGGGCCTCGGCGGCGCCGCTGGCGAGAAGGGCGAGGCCCAATCCCGCCGCGGCGGCGAAGAGACGTCGTGGCCATCCTGTCCGCATGGTCGCCTCCCTTGCTCGGTTCACCTCAACTGGCGGCGGCTTCTGCCTCCGCCGCCTCGGGCAGCGCGAGGCGTTCGCCGGTCGTGCGATCGAAGAGATGCATCGCGCCCCGGGGCCAACGGACGCGGGCCCGCTCTCCCGCCCGCACCCGCACATGGCCGGGCACGCGCACGGCAAGCCGCTGGTCGCCGATGCGCGCCATGACGATGGTATCGGCACCGAGATAATCGGCGGCGATCAGCTCCACCGGCAGGCCCTCGCCCTCCTCGAGCCTGAGATGTTCGGGCCGCACGCCGAGCACGAGACCCTCGCCGCGACCCGCCAGCAACGGCGTCTCCGTGCCGCGGATCACCGCCCCCGCGGGGCCGTCCGCGAGCTCCAGGAGGTTCATGGGCGGCGTGCCGATGAAGGCGGCGACGAAGAGATGGGCCGGCCGCTCGTAGAGCTCCTTGGGCGTGCCGTCCTGGACGATGCGCCCCGCCCGCATGAGCAGGATGCGGTCGGCCATGCTCATGGCCTCGCTCTGATCGTGGGTGACATAGACCACGGTCATGCCGAGGCGCTGCTGGAGGGCGCGGATCTCGACCCGCATCTCGTGGCGCAGCTGCGCGTCGAGGTTGGAGAGCGGCTCGTCCATGAGACAGATCGGGTGCTCGCTGATGATCGCACGGGCCAGGGCCACCCGCTGCCTCTGGCCGCCCGAGAGCTGCGCCGGCTTGCGGTCGAGGAGATCGGCGAGGCCGACCAGCTTCGCCACCCGCAACAGCCGCTGTTCGCGCTCGGGGCGCGGCACCCGCCGCACCTTGAGGCCGAAGAGGATGTTCTCGCGCACGTTGAGGTGCGGAAAGAGCGCATAGGACTGGAACACCATCGCCACCCGCCGGGCCGCCGGCGGCGCCTCGGTCATGTCGCGGCCGTCGATGAAGACGCGCCCGCGGGTGACCTCCTCGAGCCCGGCGATCATGCGCAGCGTGGTGGACTTGCCGCATCCGGAAGGGCCCAGGAGCACGCAGAAGCTGCCCTTGGGCACGCGGAAGGAGATGCCGTCGACGGCGACGGTGTCGTGCCAGACCTTGCTCACCTCCCGAAGCTCGATGACGCTCACGACCGGTCGCCGTCCCCTTCGTCCCGCCCTTTGAGCGATCCCGCTCACAGCTGGTAACAAAGCGTTCAAACGGGTGTCAAGGCCCGCTCAGGCGCCGCTTCCTCCTCCTCGGCCGCCACCACCAGCCGCACCCCGGCCCGCTCGATGTGCGAGCGCAGCGGTTCGGGGGGCGGCGCGTCGGTGTAGAGGCTGTCGAGATCGCGCAGGTGGCCGAGGCGGATCATGGCGTCGTCGCGGAACTTGCTGTGGTCGGCGACCACGATGCGGTGGCGGCAGATGGCCATGGCCGCCCGCGACACCCGCACGTCGCGGTAGTCGAAGTCGAGCAGGTTGCCCTCCTCGTCGATGGCGCCGATGCCGAAGATGCCGTAGCTCACTCGGAATCCCTCCAGGAACTCGGCGGCGGTGGCGCCGAGGATCGCCCGGTCGCGGTTGCGCACCATGCCGCCCGCGAGCACGATCTCGAAGTCGGTGCGCTCGCAGAACAGCCAGGCGATGCCGATGTGGTTGGTGATCACCCTCAGCCCGCGGTGGCGCAACAGCGCCTCCGCCACCGCCTCGGTGGTGGTGCCGATGTCCATGAACAGCGACGCTCCGTTCGGGATGTCGCGGGCCACCGCGCGGGCGATGCGCAGCTTCTCGGCGGCGTGGCGGATGCGGCGGTTGGCATAGGCGAGCCGGTCGCGCCCGGTGGGCAGGCCGGCGCCGCCGTGGTAGCGTTCGACGAGATTGCGCCGGCTGAGCTCGATGATGTCGCGGCGGATGGTCTGGTGGGAGACGCCGAAGCGGCGCGCGAGGCTCTTGATGGAGGCGAAGCCCGCCTCCCGCACCAGCCGCACGATCTCGCTCTGCCGCTCGTTGAGGCCAAGCCAGCGGGGATCCGGAACCATGACCCGTCGCCCTGCGCACCGTCCGCTCCCCACCGACCTTAGCACAAAGCTCCAGAATATGTAAACTTTCTGACAGACGGGGGAGGAGGATGAAGCTCTATCGCGACTTCACCACCCAGGAGGAGCTGGACCGGGAGTACAATGCCGTGGCGGCGGTGCCGGAGGCGGAGACGATCCTGCGGCGCTGGCAGATGGAGAGCGCGAAGGTGCTCGAGCGCTACCGGCCCCGACTCGGGGTGGCCTACGGTCCGACCCGCTTCGAGCGGCTCGACGTCTTTCCAGCCGGACCCGGAACCCCGCTCCATCTCTTTTTCCACGGCGGTTATTGGCGCCGCTTTCGGGCCCGCGACTTCGCCTTCCTGGCGCCGGCCTTCGTGGACGCCGGTGTCACCTTCGTCGGGGTCGACTATGCGCTCTGTCCCGAGGTGCGGATCGGCGAGATCGTGCGCCAGGTGCGCGCGGCGGTGGCGTGGGTGTGGCGTCACGCCGCGGAGTTCGGCGCCGATCCCGCCCGCATCACCCTCTCCGGCCATTCGGCGGGCGGCCATCTGGTGGCCATGGCGCTCGCCACCGACTGGCCCGGTGTCTACGAGCTGCCCGGCGACCTCATCAAGGGCGCGCTTGCGATCAGCGGCATCTTCGATCTGGCGCCGCTGCGCTGGACCTTCCTGCAGCCGGCGCTGCAGCTGGACGAGGAGGAGATCGCCCGCTCGAGCCCGATCCGCCAGCTGCCCGAGCGCGCGCCGCCGCTGGTGGTGGCGGTGGGGGCCAAGGAGACCGCCGAATTCCGCCGCCAGAGCCGGGCCTATTGGGAGGCCTGGCGGGCGCGCGGGCTTTCCGGGGCGCTGCTGGAGGTTGCCGGGTGCGATCATTTCACGGTGCTCGAGGAGCTCGCCCGTCCGGGTGGGGCGTTGTGGGCGGAGGCGATGGCCCAGCTTGGGGGAGAGCGCTCGTGATCACATTCCGATGCGGCCCCCCCTTGCTCTACCGACGCGCGGGGACGATTCTCAGGCCGGCGTCGGCGCGCGCGGGGCTCGGACCTCGGCCGCCGTGGTGAGCGAGGACGCGAGGTGTTGCGCGAACGCATCGAGGCGGCTTTGAGACGTGCCCGGGAGACCGGGGACCGGCGCGCGGCCGCCACCCTCAGGCTGGTGCTGGCGGCCTTGGACGAGCGGGAGAGGCGGGCGCAGGAGGAGGGGGCGTTAGCCGAGGTGGCCGATGCGGACATCGAGGCGCTGCTGCGCCAGATGATCGCCCAAAGGGAGGCCGATATCGCCCGCTGCGAGGCGGCGGCACGGCTCGAGGAGGCGGACCGGGAGCGCGAGGAAATCGCGGTGCTGGAGCGGTTTCTGCCGCCGCGGCTGGACGACGAGCGGCTGCGCGCCGCGGTGGAGGAGGCGATCCGGGAGCTCGGCGCGGAATCCCTCAAGGATTGCGGCCGGGTGCTGGCGGTGCTCAAGCAGCGCTACAACGGCCAGTTCGATCTGGCCCGCGCCAAGAAACTGATCTGTGCGCGCCTGGGTTGACGGCACGCCCCGGTCGGCCCCTCTGACCGGAAGCGGGGAGGAAGGGGGATGAGCGCGACCGATCTGGATGCGTTCAAGGCCCGCCTTCCCCTGGCCGACATCATCGGGCGCTATGTGCCGTTGAGGCGCCAGGGGCGGGAGCTCGTCGCCCTGTGCCCGTTCCACCGCGAAAAGACCCCCTCCTTCACGGTGGTGGAAGACAAGGGGTTCTACCACTGCTTCGGCTGCGGTGCGCACGGCAACGCCATCGACTTCGTGATGGCGATGGAAGGGATCGGCTTTCGGGAGGCGCTGGAGCGGCTGCAGGAGCTCACCGGGATTCCCGCACCCCAACTCCGGGCAAGCCGGCAATCCCAAGAGGAGGCGGCGCTTTGGGCCGTCAATGCGGCCGCCCGGGACTGGTTCCGGGCCCGGCTCGTGGGGCCGGAGGGCGAGCGGGCGCGGCAATATCTGCAAGCGCGGGGGGTGGCGCGGGCGAGCTGGGAGCGGTTCGAGCTCGGCTATGCCCCGGCCGCTCGGGACGGTCTGCGGCGCGCGCTCGCCGCCCGGGGATGGTCGGAGACGCTGCTGCTGCGCGCGGGGCTGCTCGCGCAAGGGGAGGGGGGCGAGCCCTACGACCGGTTCCGCGACCGGCTGATCTTCCCCATCGCCGACCGGCGGGGACGGGTGGTGGGATTCGGCGGCCGGGCGCTCGGGGAGGCGCGGGCGAAGTACCTCAACAGCCCCGAAACACCCCTGTTCCGCAAGGGCGAGCTGCTCTTCAACCTGCATCGCGCCGCCCGTCCCGCCCGCTCCCAGGGCCGGCTGTATGTGGTCGAGGGGTTCATGGACGTGATCGCCCTGAGCGAGGCGGGGCTCGAGGCGGTGGTCGCCCCCCTCGGCACGGCGGTGAGCCCGCCGCAGCTGAGGCTTCTCTGGCAGCTCGTGGACGAGCCGGTTTTGTGTTTCGACGGCGACGGGGCCGGCAGGCGCGCCGCCTGGCGGGTGGCGCTCCGCGCCCTGCCGCTTCTGCAGGCGGGCAAGACCGTGCGCTTTCTGCTGCTGCCGGAGGGGGAGGATCCGGACAGTCTGGTGCGCGGACGGGGGGTGGAGGCCTTTTCCGATCTGGCGCGTACCACGGTGCCGCTGGTCGAGTTCCTGTTCGCCATGGAGGCGGAGGCGGCCGCACCCACCATCCCGGAGCGGCGGGCCAGGCTGCGGCAGCGGTTGCGGCAGCTGTTGCGGGAGATCGGCGATCCCGAGCTGCGGCGCGACTATGCGGCGAGCTGGCGGATGCGGTTTGCGGCGCTGGTTTCGACGGATGAGCATACTCCGATACGCAGCCGGCGGCGCAATCCGCCCGAGCGGTTCGACGCGGCCCTTCGGGCGGCCGAGCGGGAGGCGGCGCTCCATCTGCTGCGGCCGCTGGTGCGGGATCCCGGGCTGCTTGCGGCGCATGAGGAGGCGTTGGCGGCGCTTGAGCTGGCCGATCCCGAGGGCGAGGCGTTGCGGCAGGAGATCCTCAACTGGTATGCGGCGGGGGGCAGCCTTGACCCGCGGAGTCTGCGCGACCACTTGACGGCACACGGCTTCGCAGAGTTGGTCGAGGAGATGGTCGCCGGCGATCGGGATGCCGCCGAGGATTCCGGAGGTGGGTTCGACCTCGAGGAATGGCGGGAGACGCTGGCGCGCCTCGAACGTCTCGCCGCGCAAAGGCGTGAGGCCAGGGGCATCGCGGAGGTGTGGCGGCATCGGGACGCGGAGGTGTCCGCGCCCGGGCAGCTCGCCGGATCCGCGCGTTTATCCGCAAGCGAGGGAGAGCGTTCCCTGGAGGAGTCTTCCGGGGACCGGGGCGGCCGCCCGGGCGACGAGCGGGCGCCGTTCTAGGTGAGCTTCCGGGGGATGCCTGCCAGGTCCGGTTCGAGCGCTCCTGCGGTCGCGCGCGACCAGCGGGGGCGGAGCGAAGAGGAGGGCTCTGATGGCCAAAGCGCAGGCGAAACCTGTGGTGCCGGTCGCCAAGCTGCCGAGACGCGGCGCTTCCGCCAGCAAGGGCAACCGGGACGGCGAGTTCAGCCGGGTGCTGCAGGCGGCGCCCATGCTGCGGCGGGTGCTGACCAAGGCCAAGGCCCGCGGTTCCATCACCCTGGACGAGCTCAATGCGGCGCTTCCCGAGGACGTGTCCCCGGATCAGATCGAGGGGTTGATCATCGGCCTCGAGAACCGGGGCATCACCGTGGTGCGGGAGGAGGAGGCGGCGGTCGCCTCCGAGCCGCAGCCGGCGGAGACCCAGGAGGCGGCCGGCAAGCCTGCGGTGGAGGAGGAGGTCGACGACGAGCCGGTGGCCCTGGACGAGGAGGATCTCGGCCGCACCGACGATCCGGTGCGGATGTATCTGCGCGAGATGGGCTCCATCGAGCTGCTCTCCCGGGAGGGCGAGATCGAGATCGCCAAGCGCATCGAGGCGGGGCGCAACACCATGTTGGCGGCGCTCTGCGAGAGCCCCCTCACCATGCGCGCCATCATCGGCTGGCGCGACGCCATCCGCGACGGGCGGCTGCTGTTGCGGGACATCATCGATCTCGAGGCCACCCAGGGCAGCGATCCCGGCCAAGAGGAGGCGGAGGCGGCGGCCGAAGAGAGCGGGGAGGAGGAGTTCGACGAGGAGGCCTACTCCCTGGCCGCCCTCGAGGCCAAGCTCAAGGACGGGGTGCTGGAGATCTTCGACCGCATCGCCGAGCGCTATGAGACCTTGCGGGAGCTGCAGCAGCAGCGGCTCGCCCTGGTACAGGCCAACGAGCCCATTCCCGACCCGCTCGAACGCGAATATGAGCGGGCACGGGATGCGGTGGTGGAACTCGTGCGCCAGGTGCGCCTCAGCCAGAGCCGGGTCGAGGCGCTGGTGGAGCAGCTCTTCGACTTCAACCGGCATCTCCAGTCCTGCGAGGGCAAGCTGTTGCGGCTGGCCCAGGAGTGTGGGGTGAGCCGCGAGGACTTTCTCGCGCAGTATCTGGAGCGGGAGCTGGATCCCGACTGGATCGACCGGGTGGCCGCCCTGCCGGGGAAGGGCTGGGCCGCCTTCGTGGAGCGCTACCGGGAGGAGATCGAGACCATCCGGACCGAGATCGCCGGCATCGCCGAGGAGACCGGCCTGCGCATCAGCGAATTCCGGCGCATCGTGCAGACGGTGCAGCGGGGCGAACGGGAGGCCCGGCAGGCGAAAAAGGAGATGATCGAGGCCAACCTGCGGCTCGTCATTTCCATCGCCAAGAAGTATACCAACCGCGGCCTGCAGTTCCTGGATCTCATCCAGGAGGGCAACATCGGACTCATGAAGGCGGTGGACAAGTTCGAATACCGCCGCGGCTACAAATTCTCCACCTATGCCACCTGGTGGATCCGCCAGGCCATCACCCGTTCCATCGCCGACCAGGCGCGCACCATCCGCATTCCCGTCCACATGATCGAGACCATCAACAAACTCATGCGCGCCTCGCGGCAGATCCTGCACGAGACCGGCCGCGAGCCCACCCCCGAGGAGCTCGCGAACAAGCTGAACATGCCCCTCGAGAAGGTGCGCAAGGTGCTCAAGATCGCCAAGGAGCCGATCTCCCTCGAGACGCCGATCGGGGATGAGGAGGATTCCCATCTCGGCGACTTCATCGAGGACAAGAACGCGGTGCAGCCGCTCGAGGCGGCGACCCTGACCAATCTGCGGGAGGTCACCACCCGGGTGCTGGCGACGCTCACACCGCGGGAGGAGCGGGTGCTGCGCATGCGCTTCGGCATCGGCATGAACACCGACCACACCCTCGAGGAGGTCGGTCAGCAGTTCAGCGTCACCCGCGAGCGCATCCGCCAGATCGAGGCCAAGGCGCTGCGCAAGCTCAAACATCCCTCCCGCTCGCGCAAGCTGCGCAGCTTCCTCGACACCTGAGCGCGCGCTCGGGCGGTCCGCTTCGCGGCGCGGCCCGGGGCGAGCGCCGCTCGGGCCGGCGGCTTGTGCGCTTGGTCCTAAATCAGGGATGGGGGCCGGGATAGCGGGGGATGCGCAGGCTCCGGTGGACGTCCACGCACAACAGCAGTCCCATGCCCCAAAGCGTGGTGATCACCGCGGTGCCGCCGTAGGAGATGAGCGGCAGGGGCACCCCCACCACCGGCAGCAGATTGGCCACCATGCCCACGTTGATCAGCACATAGAGGCTGAAGTTGAAGCCCACGCCCATGGCCAAAAGGCGGCCGAACTGGCTCTGCGCCCGCAAGGCCACGAACAGGGCCGCGAGCACCACCGTGAAGTAGAGCGACAGCACCACCAAAGCGCCGACGAAGCCCGCTTCTTCGGCGAGCAGGGTGAAGGCGAAGTCGGTCTGCTTTTCGGGCAGAAAGTCGAGCTGGGACTGGGTTCCCTTGAGAAAACCGCGGCCCCAGAGACCGCCTGCGCCGAGCGCGATCTTGGACTGGATGATGTGGTAGCCGGCGCCGAGCGGATCGCGTTCCGGGTCGAGGAAGGTGAGCACCCGCTCCCGCTGGTAGTCGCGCAGATTGGCCCAGATCACCGGCAGCGCCGCGAGGGCCAAAAGGCCGACGGCGGCGAACTTCCACCAGCGCACCCCGGCCAGGAACAACAGCGTGCCGCCCACCGCCAGCAACATGAGCGCGGTGCCCAGATCCGGCTGCATGAGCACGAGCGCGGTGGGCACCAGGATCATGGCGAGCGGCCAGAGGAGCTTGAGAGGGCGGGCGATGTCCTCGAAGCGGAGGCTGTGGAAGAAGCGGGCCAGCGCCAGCACCAGCAGGATCTTCATCACCTCCGAGGGCTGCAGGCGCAGCACCCCGAGATCGAGCCAACGCTGGGCGCCCTTGCTGAAGGTGCCGGCCACTTCCACCAACAGCAGCAGCACGAGGCCGAAGGCGAAGGCGAGATAGGCGATGCGGAACCAGAATCGGAGATCGATCAGGGCCACGAGCAGCATCAGCGGAAAGGCGATGGCGAGGCGCAGCGCGTGGCGCACCGCCCAGGGGCTGTGGTTGCCGCCGGCCGCCGAATACAGGACCAGGTAGCCGACCGCGCTCAGCAGCAACAGCAGCAGGACGAGCCCCCAGTTGAGGGCGAGGAGCTTGTCGGAAAGCCGCAGGGGCGGCGGGGTGTGGTCTTGTGTGGACGCGATCATCCGGGCCTCTCCCCGCGCGGGGCCTGGGCGAGGCCGGATGCCAGCGGATCCAGCTCCAGGCTCTTCTGGATCAGGTCGCGGGCGATGGGCGCCGCCACCTTGGCGCCGCTTCCGCCGTGTTCGACGATCACCGCCGCCGCATAACGGGGTCGGTCGTAGGGGGCGTAGGCGACGAACAGGGCATGGTCCCGCTCCTCCCAGGGCCGGTCCTCGCGCTTGTAGGCGCCGGTGAGGCGCTCGAGCTTGGTGATGCGTCGCACCTGGGAGGTGCCGGTCTTGCCGGCCATTTGCATGCCGCGGAAGTCGAGGCGCGCGCCGCGGGCGGTGCCCCGGCGTCCGTTGACGGTCTCGTACATGCCGCGCAGCACGAGCTGCAGGTGGCGCCGGTCGATGCCGATCGCAGGCGCGGGGGCGCGGTCGCCGGCGGGACGGGCGAGCCAGGGCCGCACGGCGCGGGCGCCGTTGCACAGCCGGGCGGTCATGACCGCGAGCTGCAACGGGGTCGCCAGCACGAAGCCCTGGCCGATGCCGGTGATCAGGGTTTCCCCCTTCTGCCAGGGTTCGCCGAAACGCCGTTCCTTCCAGGCCCGGGTGGGGATGAAGCCGGGGCGTTCGCCCACCAGGTCGATCGCCGTGGGCCGGCCCAGCCCGAAGCGCCGCGCCATGGCGGCGATGGCCTCGACGCCGGCCCGTCGCGCCACGTCGTAGAAGTAGACGTCGCAGGACTGGGCGAGACCCTGGACCAGGTCCACCCACCCGTGACCGCCTTCCTTCCAGCAATAGAAGCGGCGATTGCCGAGCTGGAGGTAGCCGGGACAGAAGAATTCGTGGTCGGGCGCGATGGCGCCGCTTTCCAGCGCGGCGAGCGCGGTGACCATCTTGAAGGTGGAGCCCGGCGGATACTGGCCGCGGATGGCCTTGTCGACGAGGGGATTGTAACGGTCGCGCCTGAGCTTCTGCCAGGTGCTGGGATCGAGGCCGTTGACGAAGCCGGAGGGGTCGAAGCTGGGGACCGACGCCTGGGCGAGCACCGCGCCGCTCGTCACGTCCAGCACCACCGCGGCGGCGGCGCGTTCGTTGCGGAGGCGCTCGTAACAATAGCGCTGCAGCTCGAGGTCGAGGCTGAGGGTGAGGTCGCGGCCGGGGATTCCCTCGTCCCGGCGGAGGATCCGGATCTCCCGCCCGACGGCGTTGACCTCGACCTTCACCACCCCCGCCCGGCCCCGGAGCGCGCGATCGTAGGCCCGTTCGATACCGGTCTTGCCGATGCGGAACTCGGGCAGCTGGAGCAGGGGATCGGGATCTTCCTTGAGCTCCTGTTCGCTCACCGGGCCGACATAGCCCAACAGATGGGCCAAAACCGGCCCGTGGGGATAGGAGCGCAGGAGTCCGGAATCGATGAGCACCCCGGGCAGTTCGGGCGCGTGCACGGCGATGCGGGAGACCTCCTCCCAGGACAGATCGTCCCGCACCAGCACCGGGACGAAGGGCCGGCGCCGTTCTGCCTGCCGCAGCACCTCGCGCACCCGATAGGCGGGAAGCGGCACGAGCACGCCGAGGCGCTTGAGGGTGGTCTCGAGGTCCGGGGCCTGCTCCGGCACGATGCGCACCCGGAAGGTGGGCTCGTTGATGGCAAGCGGGCGTCCCTTGCGGTCGAAGATGCGGCCCCTAGGCGGCACCACCAGGCGCTGGTTGATCCGGTTTTCCTCGGCGAGCAGGCGGTAGGCGGCGCCGTCCTGGACCTGCAGCTGCCAGAGGC
>JALSGW010000287.1 GCA_026982585.1 Alphaproteobacteria bacterium
CGGGCAGGGCGCGCAGGCTGGCGAGATGTTCCACCGGCTGGTGGGTGGGGCCGTCCTCGCCGAGGCCGATGGAATCGTGGGTCGCGACCAGGATGACCCGCAGACCCATCAGGGCGGCGAGGCGGACGGCCGGCCGGGCGTAGTCGGTGAAGACCAGGAAGGTGCCGCCGTAGGGCAGCACCCCGCCGTGCAGGCTCATGCCGTTCATGGCCGCCACCATGGCGTGCTCGCGCACCCCATAGTGGATGTAGCGGCCCCGGTGGTGTCCGGGACGCATGGGCTCCATGTCCTGGGTTCGGGTGTTGTTGGATCCGGTGAGGTCGGCGGATCCGCCGATCAGCTCGGGAACCTGCGGGACCAGCACCTCGAGCGCGGCCTGGCTGGCCTTGCGGGTCGCCCAGCGGGGCGGATCGGAGACGAGTCTCTGCTTGTGGGCGGCGATCAGCGCCTCCAGCCCCTCCGGCAGCCGGCCTTCGAGCCGGCGCAGGAAGGCCTCGCGGCGCTCCGGCTCGGCGGCCTCGAGCCGCTTGCGCCAGGCGGCATAGGCGGATGCGCCGCGACATCCGGCCGCCCGCCAGGCCTCGCGCACCTCGGGCGGCACCGTGAAGGGGGGATGGGGCCATCCGAGCGCCTCGCGCGCCGCCGCCACCTGCTCGGCCCCGAGCGGAGCGCCGTGGCTTGCGGCGGTGCCCTGCTTAGCGGGCGCGCCGTAGCCGATCACGGTGCGGCAGGCGAGCAACACCGGCCGGTCGGAGCGGCGGGCGGCCGCAAGCGCCGCGTCGATGGCGGCGAAGTCGTGGCCGTCGACGCGGTCCACGTTCCAGCCATAGGCCTCGAAGCGGCGCAGCACGTCGTCCGAACAGGCGAGGTCGACCCGGCCGTCGATGGTGATGCCGTTGTCGTCGAACAGCACCACCAGCCGCTCCAGGCGCAGGTGTCCGGCGAGAGAGGCCGCCTCGTGGCTGATGCCCTCCATGAGATCGCCGTCGGAGGCGATCACCCAGGTGCGGTGATCGACGAGATCCGGTCCGAACACGGCGCGCAGGTGGGCCTCGGCGATGGCCATGCCCACCGCATTGGCGAACCCCTGGCCGAGCGGCCCGGTGGTGGTCTCGATGCCGGCGGCGAGACCGTATTCGGGATGGCCGGCGGTGCGCGAGCCGAGCTTGCGGAACCGCTGCAGCTCGGCGAGCGGCATGTCGGCGAAGCCGGTGAGGTGGAGCAGGGCGTAGAGCAGCATCGACCCATGCCCGGCCGAGAGCACGAACCGGTCGCGGTCCGGCCAGCGGGGTTCGGCGGCATAGAAGGTCAGATGGCGGGTCCACAGCACCGTGGCCACGTCGGCCATGCCCATGGGCATGCCGGGATGGCCGGAGTTCGCCTGCTCGACCGCGTCGGCGGCGAGAAAGCGCAGGGCGTGTGCGAGTTGGGCGAGATCCACGTCCCGCCCGTCGCCGGTTCCCGACCCGGGCACTCGGGCCATGCTCCGTCTCCTCCATCAAGCTGGCATCAAGCTGGCGGCCCAGAGCTCTCCCCCATCCCCGCCGGAAGCGCAAGCGGCAAGCGCACCGCGCCGCAGGGCCTAGGCCGCGGCGCCCGCCTCGCCCGGATCCGCGATGCGGCTAGGCCGCCGCTGCCGCCGCTCGGGGTTGCGCAGCCCGATCCTCGTCGGCCCCGGCCGGGATGTTCGCGTCGAGCGCCTCGGGCAGCGGACCGCCGGTGGCCCAGTCCAGGAGCTGGACGGTGTGGACCACCGGCATCGCCGTCGCCTCCCGCAGGTGCAGGATGCAGCCGATATTGGCGCTGGCGACGAGATCGGCGCCGGTGGCCTCAAGCCGGTCCGCCTTGCGTTCGGCGAGGCGCCTTGAGATGTCCGGCTGGAGCAGACTGTAG
>JALSGW010000288.1 GCA_026982585.1 Alphaproteobacteria bacterium
ATCCTCATCGAGACGGAGTTCCGATCCGCCCTCCCCGCGTCCCTTGAGAAGCGGCGGTCGCTCCTCGCGCCTCGGGTCGGGCAGTGCCGGCGTGTCCAGGCCGGCCGCCTGCGGGTCGCCTACCCGTTCCCGCTCCAACGGCAGGCCCAGGGCGCCGCCGCCGAAGCGTTCCTCAAGCGACGCGAGCACCCGGTCGATCTTGTCCTGGTCGAGACGGGCGTAACTGGTGAGCAGGGCGAACACCCCGCCCAGCAACAGGAACAGGGCGAGAAACAGCAGATGGTGGGAGCCCGGTGCGGGAGCTGTGGCCCGGGGCCCATCTCCGGCGTCCCGGCATGGGGCGAGCCCGCCGTCCCGGCATGTGACGCCCGCGGTGGCCCGGCATGGGGCGAGCCCGGTGTTCTGGTATGGGGCGAGGCCGGTGTCCCGGTATGTGGTGACGGAGTCCCCATCCTGCTCCGCCGCCTCGGCGGCCCACGCCGACGAGTGGGCTGGACGCGGCCGGTCCAAAATCGCCGGCTCCGGCCGGATCCCGATCTCACGCCCGGCCGGTGGAGTCGAAGAGGGCATCGATCTCCGCCTGCGTGGTGCCCTCGCCGGGCAGCGCGGGGCCGTTGAGCAACCGCTCCTCCTCGCGCTGGGGCGCGGTCTCGGCGCGCGCCGGGCCCGCCCGCGCCGCGCGATCGCCGAAGGTGCTGATGAGGGCGTCGATGCGCGCTTCGATCTTCTGGAGGGTGTGGATCACCTTGGTGATGCGCTGGCCGGTCAGGTCGTGGAAGTTGCAGGCCTCGTAGATCCGGGTGACCGCCTCGATGAGCTTGTCCCGCTGCTCCGGCTCCAGTTCCTCACCGAGGTTCTCGAGCGCCTCGCAGCTGTCGAGAATGGTGCCCGTGGCCTCCTCGAGATGGTTGATGATCGCCGTCAGCTCGCCGTTGGCGATGGGCAGGTGCTGGGTGCGGATGTCCTCGGGCCGCGCCGCTTCGATCTCCTTCTTGGCCTTCTGGATGATGTCGGCGAGCTGGCGGATCTCCTCCTGGATGCGCTCCTCCTCGGCGGTGACCCGCTCCCGCAACTTGTGGAAGACGGCGTTGACGATCTCGATGACGGTATCGAACAGCGCCCGTTCCCCGGGCAGGCCCTTGAGCCGTTCGAAGCGGCTTTCGATGTAGGCGTCGATGGGCGCGTCGCCGCTCTTGGAGGCCACACTCATCACCACTCCTCCTCTCAACCGCCGAGGGCCGCCTGGATCTTGGCCCGCAAGGTCTCGGCGTTGAACGGTTTGACGATGTAGTTGCTGACCCCGGCCTCCTTGGCCGCCAGCACGTTCTCGGTCTTGCTTTCGGCAGTCACCATGATGAAGGGAATGTGCTTGAGCTTGGGATCGCTGCGCACCGCCTTGAGGAGCTCGAGCCCGGTCATGGGCTGCATGTTCCAGTCCGAGATCACGAGGCCGTATTCCTTCTCGCGCAGCCGGGCGAGCGCGGAACGCCCGTCGGTCGCCTCGTCGACGTTGGTGAAGTCGAGCTGGCGCAGGAGATTGCGGATGATCCGCAGCATGGTCTTGTAGTCGTCCACGATCAGGATGGGCAGATTCTTGTCGACGCTCATGGCGCGGCACTCCCCAGGCAAGCGCCCTCGGATGATCGCTCGCCGGCACTCTAGAAGCCCCGTTTTAAAGAAGGGTTAATGCCGCCGGGCCGGTCGATCGCCGCACGCAGCCCCGCGGCGCCGGTGCGAAGCCAGCAGGCGGCCGCGCATGATCACCGCAGGTCCTCCGGCCCCTCCCTCGAACGGGCCCTGTGCTGGCGGGGGATCAGCGGCAGCCAAGGTCCGGCAGCGCGCCCACAGGCGGCGCCGCCTCGGGCCAAGGAATCGGTGG
>JALSGW010000289.1 GCA_026982585.1 Alphaproteobacteria bacterium
GCTGGCCGCGGCGTCGCTGGATGCGGTCTCGATCGAGGACGCCCACCGGCGCAACCATCCCGCCCTGCTCGAGGCCTTCGGCGACAAGATCGTGATCCTGGGGGTGGTGGACGTGGCCCGAAGCCGTATCGAGAGCGAGGAGGAGATCGTCGAACACCTGCGGGAGGCGCTCCGCCACATCGATCGCCGCCGCCTGATGGCAGCGCCCGACTGCGGCCTCGGCCTGCTCACCCGCGACCAGGTACGCGCCAAACTTAAGGCGCTGTGCGCCGCAGCCGCGCGGCTTTGAGGCCATGGAGGCCGGTGTGCGCGGCGAGGCCGGTCCGAGGCCACCGCGATGCCGCCGGCACCCTCGAAGATCCCTCCACATCCGCACGGTGGGCGCGCCTTTGAAGTGAAGCGCGCTTGCGCCGCTGCCGCCTCGATCACCTCCGGGATCCGGGAGCGGTTCGGAGCGAACCGCCCGCCGCGGCGCACTCCGGGGCGGCGCTTCGCATCCGGGTTTGGACGGCGGCGCGAGAGCGGCGGCGTTTTGTGCGCGCCTTGTGAGGGATGCTGCCGGCCCCGAAGCGCCTTCCCGGCAGCGGAACCGGGCGCTCGTGCGGAAGAGCCGAGATCGGCCTGGTTCCGTCCCGTTGCCCGAGCACTTCGACCGACCCTGCCCGCCGGCCATTCCGCTCGCGGGCGGTGCGGGACCCGAGCCGGTCCCGGCCCGCCGGTGGAGCCGGCGCCGGCTTTGTCTGGTCCGAGGCCCCGCGGACGGTCGGTGAAGGGGATCGAGGCTCTCCTGCCTTCGGTGCCCCGGGGCGCACACCGGCGCGGGCTGCCTGTGAAAACCCGGCGCCGGCCGAAGGCGCCCAGCGTCGCCGCGCCCGAGACCGGATTGCTTCGGGGATCGGGATTGCGGAAGGGCGGCGCCTGCCCGAGGCTCAGGAGCGCCGGTTGCGCGCCAGCGTGACCAACCAGTCGAACACCGGTGCGCGTCCCAGGGCGACGGCCAGCTCGCGCAGCCGCTCCCGCTCGCCTGCACGCAGGACCCGCACATCCTCGAGCATGGCCGAGCGGGTGGTGCGGGGCAGGCGGTCGTAGAGCAGGAGCGCGAGCTCCAGACGTCGCACCGCGATCTCGGGCGCGTAGGGCTCGCTGCGGTAGGCCATGGCGAGTGCCTGGGCGGCGGCCTGGGGGCGATCGAGGATGGTCCGGGCGTAGGCGAGCTGGTACCAGGCGTTGGCGTTGACCGGACGCGATGCCAGGGCGTCGAGGAGCAGGGCCTCCGCCTCGCGGGCGAGCCTTCGCGCCGCCTTGGTGTGGAGTCCGAAACGATAGGCGCGGTGCAGCCGCAGCGCGGCGAGATCGGCGCTCCAGCTGCCGGGCCCGATCCAGGCCACAGCCGCGCGCCTGGACCGTTCGATGCGCTGGTAGGCTTCACGGGCGAGCCGTTCGCCGGCGCTGATCTTGGCGAGCGCGGGTTGGCCTATGGCGAGGTGGAGATAGGCGACCAGCCGCGGCGCCGCGAGAAGGGCGATGCCGAGCGCTGCGGCGAGCACGAGCCAGCGGATCACAGGGGCAGGTTCCGCAAAGAAAACGGGCCACCTTCAGGCGGCCCGCCGATCCTTCGACCACGCAAGGGAACCGACCGATCTTTCACGGCTCCCTTCACCCGAAGCTTGCCACCGATGCCCCAACCGGCACGCACCGCAGCCATCCGCTCCCCGGACCGATCGGCCTGCAAGCGCAGCACAGGCGCCATCACACCCGCCAAGAGCTTGTCGCCCCTCCCTCTGCGATGGGGCTGTTCCCGCGGTCCGGGGCCGGGATGGAACGGAGCTCAGTTGGGGCTT
>JALSGW010000290.1 GCA_026982585.1 Alphaproteobacteria bacterium
CTCGGCTCCGAGCAGAACGTTGTCCAGCACCGTCAGCGCGCCCACCAGGGTGAGCCGCTCGTCGACCAGTCCGATCCCGGTGCGGATGGCATGGCGGGGCGAGGCGGGGGGAAGCTCGCGCCCGTCGACCCGGATCGATCCGGCGTCCGGCTCCAAAAGACCCGCCAGGATGCGCGCGAGGGTCGACTTCCCGGCTCCCGGAGCGCCGAGGATGCCGTGGATGGTGCCGGCCTCCACCTCGAGGTGGACGTCGTGTGCGGCGATCACCGCTCCGAAGCGCTTGCGGATACCGATGAGGGCGACGGCGGGCGCGCGCATGGTCCGGACCCGGCCGGGTTTCAGCCGCACCGAAAGGAAGTGCGGTGGCGGCACGCTAGGCGCCGGTGCGGGAAATGCAAGCGGCAAGGCGGATCATGCTGTGGAGGCGGCACCCCTCGCCTCGCGCCCGTCTGGGATGCTAGAAGGGCCGTGCACGGCGCTGAGGGGAGGAGGAGATGCGGGTAACGGCCGCCCTCGCACGGCTCGGGACCGAGACCGCGTTCGACGTGCTGGCCCGGGCGGTGGCGCTGGCCGAAAGCGGGCGCAGCATCGTCAACCTCGGCATCGGCCAGCCGGACTTTCCCACCCCGGGCCACATCGTGGAGGCCGCGGTGAAGGCGCTGCGCGACGGCCATCACGGCTACACGCCCGCGAATGGGATCCTGCCGCTTCGGGAGGCGGTGGCCCGGGATCTCCTGAAGCGGCGGGGGGTGGAGGTGGACCCCGGGCGCATCGTGGTGGTGCCCGGCGGCAAGGTCACCATGTTCTTCGCGGTGCTGATGTTCGGCGAGCCGGGTGCGGAAATCCTCTATCCGGATCCCGGTTTTCCCATCTACCGCTCGCTCATCGAGTACACCGGAGCCACCCCGGTGCCGATCCCCCTGCACGAGGAGCTGGGTTTTGCGTTTCGCGCCGAGGAGGTGCTGGAGCGCATCACGCCGCGCACCCGGCTCTTGATCCTCAACAGCCCCGCCAACCCCACGGGGGGCGTGGTGCCGAAGGCGGAACTCGATTCCCTGGTGGCGGGCCTCCTCCGCCATCCGGAGGTGGCGGTGCTCTCGGACGAGATCTACGCCCGCATGTGTTATGATGGTCTCGAGCACGCGAGCCTGCTCGCCTATCCCGAGCTCGAGGACCGTCTGATCCTCCTGGACGGCTGGTCCAAGACCTATGCCATGACCGGCTGGCGGATCGGCTACGGGGTGTGGCCGGCGGCCCTGGTCGACCATGCGGTGCGGCTCGCCGTCAACTGCCATTCCTGCGTCCACCACGCCACCCAGTGGGCGGCGATCGCCGCGCTCGAGGGCCCGCAGGAGGAGAGCGAGCGCATGGTGCGCGAGTTCGACCGCCGCCGGCGGCTGATCGTCAGGCTGCTCAACCAGCTGCCGGGGATCTCCTGCGTGATGCCGAAGGGCGCCTTCTATGCCTTCGCCAACATCGCCGCCACCGGCCTGCGGGCGGTGGAGCTCCAGGACCGGCTCCTCGAGGAGGAGGGGGTGGCGGCCATCGCGGGCACGAGCTTCGGCCTGTTCGGCGAGGGATATCTGCGCTTTTCCTACGCCGCCTCGACGGAGGCGATCGAGGAGGCGGCAAGCCGCATGCGCCGCTTTTTGGAGCGCTGTGGGGTGGAAAAGCAGAGCGGCTGATGCTTCGCCACGGAAGCCGCAGCGCCCCCCGCTCCCGACGCCCTTGCAACCCCCCAAGGGCCTCGCCATGTTAGCGCGGGAAGCCGTTCCCGCCGCGAGATCGGGCAGCAGTTCCGCAGCACAAGGTCGAGGTCATGCACATCATCGGCGC
>JALSGW010000291.1 GCA_026982585.1 Alphaproteobacteria bacterium
CCCGAGCGGCGACAAAAAACCGGGATGGCCGAAGCCATCCCGGTTGCTTGCGGACCCGCCCGGCGCGCCGGGATGCGGGCCCGTTCACATGGTGAGTTCGCCCAGCGCCTCCAGTTCGGCGTCCCGGGGCGGGGCGAAACGGGGATCGCGCTTGGCGAGCTTCTTGAGCTCCGGCAGCACCCGCCCGGTCCCGGCCGGGATGAGCCGGCCCACGATCACATTCTCCTTGAGCCCCTGCAGACGGTCCACCTTGCCCGCGAAGGCCGCTTCGGTGAGCACCCGGGTGGTCTCCTGGAAGGAGGCGGCGGAGATGAAGCTGTGGGTCTGCAGGCTCGCCTTGGTGATCCCCTGCAGCACCGGGAAGGCGGTCGCCGGCCGGCGGCCCTCCCGGCGCATGCGGGCGTTCACCTGTTCGAACTCGTACTTGTCCACCTGCTCGCCCACCAGGAAGGTGGTGTCGCCCGGATCCACCACCTCCACCTTCTGGAGCATCTGGCGCACCACCACCTCGACGTGCTTGTCGTCGATCTTCACCCCCTGGTGGCGGTAGACCTCCTGGATTTCGTTGACGAGGTAATGGGCGAGCGCCTCGATCCCCTGGATGCGGAGGATGTCGTGGGGCACGATCTGGCCTTCGACGATGACGTCGCCCGGCTTCACCTTGTCGCCGTCGTGCACCAGCACCGCCTTGTTCTTGGGGATCATGTACTCCACCGGCTGGGCGTGCTCGTCGTCGGGCACGATGCGCAGCCGCCGCTTGTTCTTGTAGTCCTTGCCGAACTCGATGGTGCCGGCGATCTCGGCGATGATGGCCGGATCCTTGGGCCGCCGGGCCTCGAACAGCTCCGCCACCCGCGGCAGACCGCCGGTGATGTCGCGGATCCGTCCCGCCTCCTTGGGCAGGCGCGCGAGCACGTCGCCGGCCTGGACCTCCTCGCCGTTCTGGATGGTGAGGATGGCGCCCACCGGCAGGTAGTAGCGGGCCTCGTTGCCCGACGGCAGGATGATGGGCTTGCCCTCCTTGTCCTGGAGCAGGATGGAGGGCCGCAGGTTGGCGGTGCGGGCGCTCTGGCGCCAGTCGATCACCTCCTTGGAGGCCTTGCCGGTCTCCTCGTCCACCACCTCGCGGAAGGACACCCCCTCCACCATGTCCACATAGACCGCCACCCCGTCGGCTTCCGCCAGCACCGGCAGGGTGTGGGGGTCCCATTCGGCGATGATGGCGCCCTTCTCCACCTCCGCCCCGGGCTCCACCCTGAGCCGTGCCCCGTTGGGCAGCTTGTAGCGGAAGCGTTCGCGGCCCACCTTGTCCTTGACCACCACCTCGGTGTTGCGGCCCAGCACCACGGTGCGGCCCTGGCTGTCGCGCACCAGCCTCGGGTTGGCGAGCTCCAGGATGCCGTCCACCGGCGATTCCACCGAGGACTTCTCGGTGGCGGTCTGGGCGGCGCCGCCGATGTGGAAGGTGCGCATGGTGAGCTGGGTGCCCGGCTCGCCGATCGACTGGGCGGCGATCACCCCCACCGCCTCGCCGATGTTCACCGGCGTGCCGCGGGCCAGGTCGCGTCCGTAGCACTTGGCGCACACGCCGAACTTGGTGCGGCACAGCAGCACCGAGCGCACGCGCACCGAATCGACCCCCGCCTCCTCGATGCGCCGCACCTGCTCCTCCTCGATGAGCTCGCCCTTGCGGACGATCACCTCGCCGCTGTCGGGATGGACCACATCCTGGGCGGCGGTACGGCCCAACAGGCGGCTGCCGAAGTCCTCCTGGCTGAGGCTTCCGGTGACCGCGGTGGTGAAGGTGAGGCCCTCCTCGGTGCCGCAG
>JALSGW010000292.1 GCA_026982585.1 Alphaproteobacteria bacterium
AAGACCTTGCCCGGCGTGGCCGACGCCTGCGGCGGGTTCCCAGGGGGCTTTTACAGAGCGAACACCCAGAACGAAGACCTTGCCCGGCGTGGCCGACGCCTGCGGCGGGTTCCCAGGGGGCTCTTACAGAGCGAGCACCCGGCGCGGCGTGACGGACGGCGAAAACCGCCTCTGCCCCACGCTCAAGGGACAGGCAGGCGCGTTGAGTGTCGCAGGTGGCTCGCCCGGTGCGCCTCGGATGCGGGTGCCGCCCGGCGCGTTGGGGTTCGGAAGCCAGGACCGATGCCGCGTTGCACAACGGAAAGCCGCGGCAGACCGCGATGACGGACGAGCGGCGGCCTTCCGTCGGAGCGCAGCGGAGCAAGGACCCCGCGGCTTGCGAGGGAGGTGCGGCCACGGCCGGCGATGCCGAAACCATGTCGGAAAAGGCGCATCGACAATACTTCCGGCAGCCCGATGCGGCCGCACGGGAACGGCATCACCACGGCCACCGGCACGCCCTGGATCCGGCGAAATCGCAGCCGTGGGGTCCCGGCTTCGAAGCCGCGGTCATCCCTGTGGCGGCGCAACATGGCATGGTGCAGGGCGCTGGATCAGGCTTGCCGGGCAAAGGCGGGCGCGCGAGGCGTCCGGGACGCCAGATCAGCGAAGGCCGTGGGTTGCCGCATGGCGGCCGGAAACTTGCGCGCTGGGATCGGGAGGCGGAGCGACCGGCGGGGCTCGCAGGCGGCGGCCAGCTGCAAGCGCCCGGCGGCGCCTTAAAGTCTTCGGGGGATCCCTGGCCGTGCCGCATGGCCGCCGAAGGGCGGCGTGCGGTCCCCGTGCGGGGCGCGAATGTCCCGATCGGGCATCGCATCCACGTCCCGAAGACGCGACGCTCCTGCCGGCAAAGGGACGGCGCCCCGGCCTCGGCCTGCGGCTTTCATCCGCATGCGCTGCAGCTGCACGAGCGGGCCTCGTGTCAACGGGCGGTCAGGGTGAATTCGATGCGTCGGTTGCGCCGGTAGGCCTCCTCGCTGTCGCCGGGGTCGATCGGCCGGTATTCGCCGAAGCCGGCCGCCACCAGGCGGTTGGGCGGGATGCCGTGGCGGATCAGGAATTCCACCACCGTGATGGCACGGGCGGTGGACAGCTCCCAGTTGGAGCGGAAGGGGGAGTTGGGCCCTACCGGCACCTTGTCGGTATGGCCGTCCACCCGCAGCACCCAGTCGATGTCCTCCGGGATCTTCGCCATCACCTGCTTGAGGCTTTCCGCGAGTTTTTCGAGCTCCTCCTCGCCCTTCGGATCGAGGCGGGCCGAGCCCGAGGGGAAGAGCAACTCGGCCTGGAAGACGAAGCGATCGCCGACGATCTCGATTCCCGGCTGGTCGCGCAGCACCTCCTTGAGCCGGCCGAAGAACTCCGAGCGGTATTCCTGCAGCTCCTTGACCTTGCGGGCGAGCGCCTCGGTCAGCCGGGCGTTGAGCTCCGCGATCTGGATCTTCTGGGCCCGGTCGCGCTCGGCCATGTCGTCGATGGTCTGTTCCATGCTGCCGACCAGCTCCAGCAAGCCGCGGATGCGCTGGTTGAGCTGGGCGATCTCGCGGTTGAGGGAGCGGATGCGCTCGCGGTCCACTTCGAGGGTGCGGGCGAGTTCCTGGAGCCGGCGGTCGCGCTCCCTGAGCTGTTGCTGCAGCCGGCGGCGTTCGCGCTCGAGCTCGGCGCTGCGCTCCCGGTCCGCGGCCCGGAGCGCGGCGAGCTCCCGCTCCAGGGCCACAAGCCGCTGGTCCCGTTCCTCCAGCGCCGAGCGCAACCGGTCGCGTTCCGCGAGCCTTGCCGCGAGTTC
>JALSGW010000293.1 GCA_026982585.1 Alphaproteobacteria bacterium
TGCGCTCGAGGTAGGCGATCAGGCAGCAGGAATCCGGATCCAGGCCGAGCCGGGTCTCGAACCAGGGCTCCACGGGATCCCGGAAGTCGAATTCATAGACCACCCCCTCCCGCCAGCGGCGGGGGCTTTGTCCCGCAAGGAAGGGGGTGAGGGCCTCCCCGTCGCACTGCAGCGGGGTGGGGAGCCCGAGCCGTTCGGTGATGGTGGGGAACAGGTCCACATGGGCGGTGAACCGTCGCACCCGAAGGCCGCGCACGCGCGCCTCGGGGTCGCGGATCACGAGCGGGACGTGGAACCAGGCGGGATGGAAGCTGTCCTTGTCCCACATGCCCAGCTCGCCCAGCATTTCGCCGTGGTCGGCGGTGACCACCACCAGGGTGCGGTCGAGGAGCCCGCGCCGTTCGAGCTCGCGGAACACCCGTCCGAGATGGTGGTCCACCTCCATCACGGAGGCGAAATAGAGGGCCCTGAGCGTGAGGGTGAGCTCCGGCTCGGAAAGCGGCCTGGCGGCCACCACCCGCTCGGTCCAGCTCGAGGGCGGACGTCGCAGAGAGGCGCGCAGCCAGGGATGGGCGCGGGTGGAGGGGGAAGGACGGCGCGCTGGCGGCTTGAGGCGCCTCGGATCCACCGCCCGGTGCCAGGGATCGGGCAGCACCCACGGCGGATGGGGCTTGATGTAGGAGAGATGGGCGAACCACGGCTCGGCGGGACGGCGGGCGAGCCAGGCGAGGAAACGGTCGGTGAGAAAGGCGGTCTCGCTCGCCGCGGCCGGATAGGGTGCCGGGGCGCCGAGCGGACGCGCCCAGAGCTCTTCCAGCTCCGCACCCATCCCCTTCGCCTCGAGGTGCGCGCGCCAGGGCCCGAGGTCGCTCAACAACAGGCATTCGGCGCGAAAGCCGGGGGCGACGCCCTCGTAGGTGAACAGGCGCGGATCGTTCTCGGGCAGCTCGCGGGGATCCGCGGCCACGTCGGTGAAGCCGAACAACACGGCGTCATAGCCGAAGCGGCGCAGCCAGGAGGCCAGGGTGTGGTGGCGGGAATCGAGGGGGCTGCCGTTTCCCACCACCCGGTGGTTGAAGAGGTACAGGCCGGTATAAAGGGATGCGCGCGCCGGGGCGCAGGGAGTCGCCTGGCCGTAATGGCAAAGAAAGGCGACGCCGTCTTGGGCGAGGCGGTCCAGATGGGGGGTGCGCACCACCGGATGGCCGGCGAGCGAGGTGGCGTCGCCGCGCCACTGGTCGGCGGTGATCAACAGCAGGTTCTTCCGCATCCTTCGGGTTCGCCTTGCCGCTGTCCCTTCGCCCCGGCGGGGGGCTTTCGATATCCGCAAAGCGCCCTATATGAGCCGGCGCGCGACCGCGGTCCGCAGCCCTGCGGCTTTACAATGCGGATTGGGGTCTTATAAGCGGGCCGGCCGCGGGATCCGTATCCAACCCACAGCCGTCTTCGGGGAGCGATGACCAAGCGCATTCGAGCGAAGACCAAGATCTGCCGGCGCCTTGGGGTCAACCTCTGGGGCCGCGAGAAGAGCCCTCTGGCGCGGCGGGACTATCCGCCCGGCGAACACGGCGCCAAGCGGCGCAAACTCTCCGACTACGCGCTCCAGCTGCGCGCCAAGCAGAAGCTCAAGGGCTATTACGCCAACATGACCGAAAAGCAGTTCAAGCGTTTCTTCAAGGAAGCCGAGCGCATGCGGGGGGATACCGCGGAGAACCTGGTCGGGCTGCTCGAGCGGCGCCTGGATGCGGTGGTCTTCCGCGCCAATTTCGCTCCCACCATGTTCGCCGCGCGCCAGCTCATCAATCA
>JALSGW010000294.1 GCA_026982585.1 Alphaproteobacteria bacterium
AGACCAGCTCGTTGATTTCCTCGCGGTCGATGGCGATCGACATCGCCTCCCGGAAGCGCACGTCGCCGAAGATCTGGCGCAGCACCGGATCCTTGTGGGTGACGTTGAAGGCGTAGAAGACGTTGGTGCCGAGCCCGGGCGCCAGTTCCACCGTGTAGTTGCCCTTGTCCTCGTTCTCCTTGAGGAGGGGGAAGTCCTCGATGAACAGCGCCTGCATCTTGTAGGTGACCTCGCCGTTCACCAGCTTGAGGTTCTGCACCTCCTTCTCGGGCACGTAGGTCTCGTCGATCTCGTCGATGTAGGGCAGCTGGTTGCCGGCGGTGTCCACCATGAAGAAGAAGGGATTGGCGACGAGCCGTCGGCCGGTCGCCGTCTCCTCCACCAGGATGTGGGATTCGAGCGTCGGCACCACCCGCGTGTCGGTACCCTTGAGGAGCGGCGAGGGCACGTCCTTCCAGTCCGAGCCGCCGTAGTAGTTGTTGACGAGCTCGGCCCAGTTCTCGAAGCCGCGCTCCTTGGCCAGCTCGTTGGCCTTGGGATTGTACTTGATGTGCAGCTTGGCGAAGAAGTGCTTGGGCTGGAAGGGCTGGGCGTAGTCCACCGCGAAACGGTTGATGATGCCCGGCGACGGCACCGGGAAGGTCATGCGCACGGTGGTGGCGTCCAGGGCCTCCACCTTCATCGGCTGGCCGGCGAACAGCCAGCGGCTCGGGGTCTCCGGATAGATCTCCTTGTTGAGGATCAGGTCCTCATACCAGAACACCACGTCCTCGGCGGTGAAGGGCTCGCCGTCCGACCATTTGTGGCCGGCCCGGAGCTTGATGGTGAGGACCGTGAAATCGTCGTTCCACGACCAGGACTTGGCCACGTTGGGCACCACCGTCTTGAGATCGTCGGCGTAGCGGAAGAAGTTCACATGCCGCACCGACAGCAGGTCCGAGGTGCCGGCCTCGGTGGCCTTGGACAGACCGCGCAGCACGCCGCCGTAGCGGCCGATGGATTCATAGGGGGCCACCACCAGGGGCTCGCTCGGAAGCCGCTCGGCCACCGGCGGCAGGGGATCGGGGTTGCCCGTAATGCGGCGGTTGAGCTCGCCGATGCGCGGGTTTTCCGAAAAGCTCAGCTTGCAGCCGGCCGCGGATTCGAACTCGGCGAGCTCGTACTGCTGCGGGAAGGCGCCCTTGATGCCCCGGTCCTCGGCCACCGTCACCGGCGGACAGGCCTGGGCCTGCACCCCCCGGCCCGACCACGGCAGGAGCAGCGCCGCCGCCGCGAGGACGGTGGCAAGGCGGAATGTGCCTGTGCTCATCCTGTGCCTCCTCCTGGATCCCTGGCCGCCCCGCGTCGTCCGTGCGCGGGGCTCTCGGACCGATCTTTGCCCGCTTCGGCAACGTCTGTCCAGGAGCAAGGCCGAAGCCGTGTTCAACGCCACCAGCGCCGGCGCAGCAGCGCGCGCAGGAGGCTTTTCGCCGAATGGCGCTCGAGCCCATCCAGGCGGTAGGGCGCGCGGCCGGCGATCGCCTCCGCGGCGCGCAGACCGCTCTCGATGGCGGGGCGGATACCCTCGCCGAGATCGCGGGTCGCAAGACCGGCGGAATCGCCGATCAGATAGGCGCCATCGCGCACCGGCGCGATGTTGGGGCCTGCGAGATGGTAGGTGTGCCCGCCCGGGCGAGGCGGCGGCGCATCGAGCCAGCCGCGGGCGATCAGCCGGTCCGCGAAACGCTGCCAGTGGCGCCAGATGTTGTCCTGGCGCGCCTTGAGGGCCTGGGCGAGGGCGCCGACGCCGATGTTGAGCCAGCCGTCGGCCTTGGGAATGTACCAGTAATAGCCCGGGAAACCGTCCTCGAAGAACCAGAAGTGGCAGTGGGGATTGCGGGCGGGATGGCGGAATTCCAGCTCGAGGGCGGTGATCTGGCGCTCCCGCTGGCGCAGCTCCAGGTCCCGGAACAACAGCCGGTGCACCGGACAGCGGCTGCCCCCGGCCCCCACCAGCCGGCGGCAGCGGAAGCGGTCGTCGATCACAAAGCCGTCGCCCTCGCGGCGGATCTCCCGCACCTCGTGGCGGATGAGCGGCGCGCCGCTGCGCTCCGCGAGCCAGTGGTCGAATTCGAAGCGCCGGATCGAGATCTGCGGGCTCGGCAGCATCAGGGATCCGCGCCGGAAGTGGAAGTAGAACCGGTCGATCCACAGCCAGCCGTGGGGATAGTCCCGCTCGCGCAGCCCGAGTTCGCGCGCCGCCTCCTGGGTCACGAGCCCGCCGCACAGCTTGTCGCGGGGAAAGGGTTCGCGGTCCAGGAGCAGGCATTCCACCCCGAGCTGGCGAAGACGCCAGGCGCAGCTCGCGCCCGCCGGACCGGCGCCGACGATGACGACCTCCACCTCCCTCATCGCACCCTCGCCTCCGGATGGGGAAAGAATTCAAGCTCCCCCTCCGCCCCCGCAAGCGGGCTCTCATAGAGGAAGGCGCGGCTGGTCGGATAGGCGTCGGCGCTTCGGCCCTTGGCGAAGACGATGTGGAAGAGGTCGAGGCCGGAGGCGAAGGTTTCCACCGTGCCGGAGAGATAGAGCGTCCAGATGCGGCGGAAGCGCTCGTCGAACACCTCCGGATCGAGCGCCGCGATCTCCGGCCAGCGGCGCTCGAGATGGTCGAGCCAGGAGGAGACGGTCTTCTGGTAGTGCGGCCAGAGGTTCTCGAGATCGAGCGCCGTGAGCCCGAAGCGGTCCATCATCCGGAGGGTGAGCGGCAGGCTCGGCAGATGGCCGCCCGGGAAGATGTATTTGAGGGTGAGATATTCGGTCATCTCCCGCACCATCTTGAAGGTGCTGGAGAGCACGCCGAGCCCGCCCGGCTTGAGGCAGACGCTGATGCTCCGGATCCAGTCCCGATAGCCGGTATAGCCGACGTGTTCGTACACGCCGATCGACACGTAGCGGTCGTAGCGCCCCGGCTCCTCGACGAGCTGCCGGTGGTCCTTGTCCAGGACCCGGATGTCGTGCGCCCCCCAGGCGGCGAAGCGCTCGCGCATATAGGCGTTCTGCCGCGGCACCGGATTGTAGACGGTGACCTTGCAGCCGTAGCGCTTGTGCATGAGCAGCGGCATGTAGCCCCAGCCGGCGCCCACCTCCACCACCTCGAGCCCGGGCCGGAGGCGGAGCTTGCGGCAGATGTAGTCGTAGTTCTGCACCTTGGCCCGGTCGAGGTCGGGGGTGTGCTCGGGCCAGTAGCCTTCGGAATAGCCGACGGTACGACCCAAGAGGTATTCGAAGAACTCCGGCTGGAGCCCGTAGTGGGCGATGGCGTTGGCCCGGGCGCGGGCGAGGCTGCGGTTGCTCTGCCTGAGCTCCTGGACGATCTGCTTGACCCGGACCAGCGGATTCTTGAGCAACAGGCCGGCCAGCGCGCCCTTGGCGTAACGGGCGCCGAGCACCTCGTGCCCGAGCTCGGCCAGCTTGACGATCGGCCGTTCGCCGAGCAGGTCGACCTCCTGGTCGACGTAGGCCTCGAACAGCCCCTGGTAGAAGTTCACCAGCGCCCGCCGCTGGGCCCTTGCGGTCTTGAACACGATGGTCACATCGGGCGCACCCGGCGGCGGGAAATAGTCGCTCTTTTCGCCGTCCGCCCACACCACCCGCAGACGATGGCGGCGGCTTCTGCGGGTCACATAGCGGAAGATGCGATCGAGCCCGCTTCGCGCGAGCCGACCCGCGGCGCGGCGAAGACCGTCCTCCCTCATCGCCCACGGCCCTTGCGGCCACCTGCAGACTAGCGAGCCCACGGCTCAGGGCACAAGCGTCCCCGATCCACGAGGGCCTGCTCACCGGCACGGTGCGTCGTCGCCGCCACGCCTTGCGGCTTTCGGCGTTTGGCGCGACAATCGCTTGTGTGGACCGCGACAGCAGCGTGGGGGTGTCGGGTCGGACATGGCGGGCTCGCTCTATGAGTTGCTCGGTGTCTCGCCCAAGGCGAGCGACGCGGAGATCCGCGCCGCCTACCGGAGGCTCGCAAAACGCTATCATCCCGATTTCAACCGCGGCGATCCCGGTGCCGAGGCGCGCTTCAAGCGCATCACCGCCGCCTACGAGATCCTCGGCGATCCCGAGAAAAGGCGGCGCTATGATCTGGGCGAGATCGACGAGGAGGGACGCGAGCGGGTGCGCGCCGAAGGGTTCTGGCGCGCGGGGCGCGGGCGCACCGGTTTCGCCTTCCAGGGCGGCGTGTTCGGCGGCTTCGAGGAGTTGATCCAGGAGATTTTGGCCGGAGGCGGGCGGCGGTCCGGCCATTCCCCCTTCGGCCGCGATCGCGGCCGCAGGCCTGCGGAACGGCGGCTTGCGCTGGAGGTGGCGTTCGCCACCGCCGCCCGCGGCGGCCGCGTGCCGCTCACCCTGCCCTCGGGACGGCGGCTCGAGGTGACGGTGCCGCCGGGGACCGAGAGCGGCCGGCTGCTGCGCCTGCGCGGCCAGGGCGAGGCGGGGGAGGATGTGCTCGTGGAGGTGCGGGTGCGTCCCGACCCCAGGTTCTCCCGCCAGGGATGGGATGTGGTGGTCGATCAGCCGGTGCCGCTCCAGGTGGCGGTGCTGGGCGGCCGGCTGCGGGTGCCCACCCTGGACGGGGAGGTGCTGGTGACGGTGCCGCCCGGATCCTCCTCGGGACGCATGCTCCGGCTGCGCGGCAAGGGCATCGACGATCCCGCGGGACGGCGCGGCGACCAGCTGGTGCGGCTCCTGGTGATGCTGCCGGATGATCCGGAGTTGACCTCCCTGCTCGAGGAGTGGGCGAGGCGGCGCGAGCGCGCGCCGGCCGACTGAGTGCGCCACGCGCCGCGCGCATCCTTCGCTCCGGCCGCGTCCACCGCCCCCACAGGCGGTCAGCGAATGGCCCGCTCGCGCTTGAGACGCAGCACGAGCGGCAGCGCGGCGAGCAGCGGATGGCGCCGCTGGAAGGGGGTGAGCGCGAGCTCCCGGCCGCTGTGGCGGTGGATCTTCCAGGCCAGATAGTCCGCCCCGCCCTCGAAGGTGAAGGCGGCCTTGGCCAGCCGGGCGGCGGAGAGCAGCTTGCCCTCGAGCCGCCGCCAGCGCCAGTCGCCGGCTTTGAGGGCGATGCGGCCGCAGCTGCGCTCGAGCATGTCGTAGAGAAGCTCGTAGCGGTGGCGGAAGCGCTCGAACAGCTGCACCGCCCGCTCGGGCTTCTCCACCCGAAGCTCGGTGCTGTAGGTGGCCCGGAACCCCTCGATCCAGAAGCGCCGCGCATCGCAGCCGGGCGGCAACAACGGCCGCACCGCCCGATAGAAGCTCACCACCGCCCGCGCCAGCGCCCATTCGAGCCGCTGCCGCACCTCGGGGCCGCACACCCAGGCGAGCCCGACCGGCTGGGCGAAGCGCCCCCAGAAGTAGGGGTTGCGCACCTCGGGCGCGAGCTTCGCCTCGAACTGGCCGAGGGTCAACAGCGCGTATTTGGCGCGCAGCCGCTCGCCGCCGTGCTCCGCCTCCACGTAGTAGACGTTCGGGGGCAGGAGACGGTTGAGGAGACGCGCGAGCCAGCCGTCGTGCAGGCGCCGGTAGTCGCTGCCGAGCAGATAGAGATCGGCGAGCGCGCGCGGGCTCCAGCCGTCGCGCAGGCAGCTGCCGTAGTAGAGCACCGCCAAAATGGCGTCGCCGTAGGCGGAGCGGGCCTGGTCGGCGAGCCGTCGCACCCGCTCCGGCACCGGCTCCCGCAATTCCCGGGCGATCAGCCGACGGATGCCCTCCACCACGGGATCGTCATACCCACAGGAAGCCGAGCCGCTCATCGGCGCTGATCACCACCTCCTCCTCGCGCGGACCGGTGAAGAACTCCCCGTCCAGCATCCACTGCGCGAGCCCGCGCACCGTCACCCTTGCCGCCCCGGTGCTGCCGTAGGCGGGGTCCGCGGGCCCCCTCCCTCGGTAGAGCAGGCCGGGCAGGGCTTGCAAGAGCCCCGGGGGTTCGCACGCCACCGCGGTGACCGCCAGCGCGCGGCCCTGGCGGTTCCAGAACGGCCGCGTGCGCAGCACCAGCCGGGTGAGGGTGGTGGCGAGCAGCAAGAGTTCCCGTCCCTCGCGCCACCTTCGGCCGTCCACCGCGATGGCAAGCTCGCCGCAGGCGAGCCCCGCCGCCTCGGGCCCCCGCATCAGCATCCGGGCCAGCAACACGAGAAGGGTGAGCAGGTGCGAGGTCTCGCCGAGGATGCCGCGGCGGTGGAAGCTTCCGGTGCACAGCCGCACCGCGTCCAACAATCCCAGCGCACCCAGGAAGAACCCCCGCTGGCCGGCGGGATCGCCGGCGCTTTGCACCCGCAGCACCGCGCGCTCGCGGATGCGGTGATGCAGCCCCTCCTCCCGCTCGAGCGCCCGCACCAGCCGCGCGAGCACCCGCGCCGGGCGGCCCTTGGGGCCGAGTTCGGCGGCGGTCATGTTGGCGGTGCCGCCCCGCAGCAGCAGCAAAGGCGGCGGTTCGGGAAAGGGCCGGTGGGCGAGCAGGGCGGTGACCAGCTTCTGGACCGTGCCGTCGCCGCCGTTGACGGCGATCAGCTCCACCTCCCGCCGCGCCAGCTCGGACAGGAGCGCCCGTACCTCCGCCCCCTCCTCGCGCACCAGCTGCACGATCTCGACCCGGCCCACCCGGCGCGGCCAGGCGGGCACCGCGCCGCGGTTGCGCCGGCTGGTGCGGTTGGTGATGACGCCGATGCGTCTCATGCCGGCTGGGCGTGCCGGAGCGCGGGCGAGCCGCCGCCCTCCGCTCTGAGGGCGAGGAGTGCGAGCGCCAAGGCGAGGGTGAGGGGCGGAAGCCAGGCGGCGAGCGGCGGCGGCAGGAAGCCGCCCTCGCCGAGCGCCACCAGAAGCCCGCTTGCGATCTGATAGAAAAAGGCCATCGCGATGGCCTGGGCGGCCAGCCGCAACAGCCCGCCCGCGCGATGGAACTCCCGGGCGAGCAGGAAGGGCAGGATCAGGAACAGCGCCGGCACCGCGGCGCCGGCGAGCCGATGGTGCCACCAGGTGCGGTAGGGATCGCTCGGCCCAATGCCGAACCCCTCCGCCGCCAACACCCGGGCGAGTTCGCCGAGCGACAGTTCCGCGGCCGGACGCGCCATCAGCTTCAGCACCTCCAGATCCACACTCCCGGGAAGACGCATGCGGTCCTCCCGGATCGCGCGCCCGGTGCCGACCGGATAGCGCACGAGGCGCGCGAGCTCGAGGCCGTCCGCCACCACCCGGGCCCGTTCGGCCTCGATGCGCTCCACCAGGACCCCGTTGCCGTCCAGCCGGAAGACGCCGACCCGCTCGAGCCGGCCCTCGCGCACCGCGCGCGCGTCCACCCGGAGCACGGCGCCGCCAACCCGCGCCCACAGCAGCTCCCCCGAGCGTCCGAACACATGGGCGAAGGGCCCGACGCCCCACGCCCGCAGGCTGTCTGCGGCGCGCGGCACCAGGAGATCGTCGTTGACCAGTTTGAAGGCCACCAGAACGAGCGCGAGCGGCCACAGCCGGGCCGCCACCGCCGCGGGCGACAGGCTCGCGCCCCACAGCGCCACCAGCTCATGCCGCCGCACCAGTTCGGCGACCGCGAACAGGGCGCCGATCACCACCGCGAAAGGCAGCAGCTCGGCCGCAAGCGAGGGCAGGCGCAGCAACGCATACCAGCCCATCTGGCCGAGCGCGAGGCGCCCCTCCTGCACCATCTCCGGCCCGGCGTCCATGAGATCGAACACCAGCGCGAAGGCGAGGAAGGTGAACAGCACCACGAGCACCCGCACCGCGGTGTGCTGGAGGATATAGCGGCCGAGCACCGTCACCGTGCCCCTCTCCTAGGCGAAACGCCGCTCGATGCGGGCGATCAGCCCCTCCACCAGACGGTCGAGAAGCGCCCCCTTGGCCGGGTCGGGCACCCGCAGCGCCCGGTGGAGGAACAGCCACAGGCTCAGCCCGGCGAACAGGGCGAAGGGCAGCCACAGGGCGGCGCCGGTCCCGAGCGCCCCGTCGTCGGCCAGCGATTCGCCGCTGCTCAGCACCTGGTTGTAGGCCACCAGCACCAGCACCCCGGCGATGAACCCGTAGGAGCGCCGCCCCCGCCTGCGGCCAATCGCAAGCGGCACCGCCAGAAGCGGCAAAAACAAAAGGGACAGCGAGCGCACCAGCCGCGCATCCAGCTCGGCGGCGATCTCGTAGCCCTGGATGTGGGGCGGCGGCGCGCCTCGATAGCGGGCGAGCTCGTCCAGGGTGAGCTCCCGCTCGTCCCGCCCGCGCGGGCGAAAGCCGACCGGCGCCGCCCCCCTGAGGTCGGTGGTGAACTCCCCAAAGCGCATGGTGACCGCAGCCGGCAGCCCCTCCCCACCGCCGCCCGCGGGCAGGATCTGCTGCACGCCCTCCTCGAGCCGCAACAACAAGGGCCGGGCGAAGCCGGCGAGCTCCACCCGCCCCCTTTGCGCCGTCACCACCAGATCCTCCCCGCCGGGAAGCCGGCTGTAGAGGAACAGCCGCCCGAACCGTTCCTTGTTCGCATCGAGCTCCGCCACGTAGTAGGTGGTGTTGCCGAGGGTGGTGAAGCGCCCGGCCTCGAGCAGGGTCTGGAAGGTCACGTTGGTGAGCCCATACACGGCGGCCCGGTAGGCGTAGCGGCTCCAGGGCTGGAGATAGCCGAGCAACAGCATGTGCACCACGGCCAGCAGCGCCGCCAACAGCACAAGCGGCCGCGTATAGCGCCACAGGCCGGCCCCTCCCGCCTGCAGGGCGTCGAACTCGCCCTCCCGGGCAAGCCGCGCGGTGGCGAGAAACACCCCCAGAAAAAGGGCCATGGGCAGGGCGAAACCCATGTAGTGGGGCACGAGATAGCTGAGCATCTCGAAGATGGCGAGCAGACTGCCCCGCCAGCCGATCACCAGGTCCACCACCCGAAGCGCCCGCTCCGCGAGCAGGATCAAGAGCGCCACCAGCACCGTCGCCGCCATCGGCCGCAGGGTCTGGAACAACACGTAGCGGCTGAGCACGCTCACCTTTCGCCCTCCGCCTCGGCCGCAGCCGGCGCTTCCGCAACGAGCCGCTCCTCGCCCCGTGCGAGATCCTCGATCCGTGTGAAGGAGGGATCGAACCCCCGAAGCCGCCAGGCCAGGCGGCCGCGGTCGGGATCGAGATCGAACAGCAGATAGCCGGCCCGCCGGCCCGGCCGCGGATCGCGCAGCGACGCCGAGGGCGCCATGAAGCCCGGGATCGTTCCCGCCGGCCCTTCGAGCTCCACCCGCTCGAACCGGTGCAGATGGCCGAACAACACCAGCTCCGCCCCGGCGCGGCGCAGCACCCGGCAGAGCTGCTCCCGGTCGATAAGCCGTTTGCGCGGGGCGACCGCCGCATGCGGCGGATGATGGAGCAGCAGCACGCGCCAGCTTCCCCGCGCGCGCGCCCGCACGAGCTCCTCCTCGATGCGGGCGAGCTGCCGGGCGCCCAGCCGCCCGGTGGCGTAGCCGGGCGGGGAGGGTTCGGCGGTGGATGCGGCCACCACCGTGATGCGCCCCCGCTCCACCACATAGGGAAAGCGATCGTGGCGCAGAAAGCCGCCGAGCCAGCGCGCCCACATCCGCGCCCCCTCCTCGAAGGCGCCGGGCACATAGGCGTCGTGGTTGCCGGGCACCAGCACGAGCCGCTCCGGCTCCGCCAATTCCGCGAGCCAGAGGGCGGCGCGCTGGAACTCCTCCGGCAGCGCCAGATTGGTGAGATCGCCGCCCACCAGGATCAGCTCCGGTGGGCTCCGCTTCAGATCCGCAACCAGGCGCGCCAGGAGTTCCGGGCGATGCAGCCGTCCCCTGCGCACCCGCCAGTTGAACCAGCCCAACAGGCGCTTGGAGCGCAAGAGGCCGAGCGGACAGCGGCCGAGGGGCAGGTGGATGTCGCAGAAAAGCGCCATCCTCATCGCGCCGCCTCCCCGCTTTCGGCCGCGAGCAGCCGTTCGGCGAGCTCGAGGTCCTGGGGACGATCGACGTCCACCGCGGCCTCGGGGAAGGGAAGGGGGATGGGGCGGATGCGGACTCCGACCCGTCTCGACAGGCGGGAGAACGCCTCCGCGAGCGACCATCGGCCGAGCGCGTAGCCCACAAGCAGACCGAAGCCGAGCCGCGCCACCAGCCACAGCGGACGCTTGCGCTCCCGCTCGCCCTGCCGCCAGGCGGCGAGCGCCTGGGCGGCGGCCGGGGTGTTGAGCAGGAACAGGTTGGCGCCGGTGTAGCGCCCGTCGCGAAAGCGCAGCCAGGTGCGGCGGGTTGCGGGCCAGCGCCGCTGCACCTCCTGCTCCGCCACCAGCGCCACCGCCACATCGGCCTCCATGCCCCGCGCCCGGGCCAGGAAATGACCCACCGCCTCCGGCGAGAGCAGCGGATGGTCGGCGGTGGTGACCAGCATCGGCGCACCGACCTCGCCGAACACCCGCGCCACGGTGGCGGCGATGGCGGTGCCGGGGGGATGGCAACGGACGCCGAGGGCTGTGAGTTCCGCTTTCAGCTCCGGCCTTCCGGCGAGCCCGGGATCGAGGGCGAGGTGCAGCTCCCCCACCTCGGGGCAGGCGCGCAGGTTGGCGAGCACCCGCAGCAGCATGGGACGGCCCGCCACCCGGGCGAGCGCCTTGACCGGCACCCCGGCGGCCGCGGCCACCGGATCCTGCTCGCCGCCCCGCACGCCCGCCAGCACCAGCGCCCGCACCCGCCTCATCCGAGTTCCTTGCCGTAGATGCGATAGGTCTTGTAGGGGATCCCCCCCACCGCCTCGATCAGCTCCCGGGTGGGCCGGTTGTCCTCCAGCACCCAGGACAGCTCCGCCCGCTCTACCCCGCGCCCGCGGTGATATTCCTTCGCCGCCGCGATCACGCCAAGGGCCAGCGCCGCCCCCTTGGGCGTCCCCTGGTAACGCTTGCGCACCCCCATAAGCGGCATGCGCCAGCTCCGCACCCCCCGCACCTTGAGCCGCCAGAGCAGCTTCCACCAGCCGAACGGCAGCAGCCGGCCGTCCAGATCCCGAAGCGCCTCGTTGAGGTTGGGGAGCGTCACCGCCATCGCCGCCGCCTCCCCCTCCACCTCGCCGATCGCAAAACAGCCCGCGTCCACAAACGGCCGGATGGTGCGGCCGAGATAGAGCGCCTCCTGCTCGTCGAACGGCACGAACCCCCAGTTGTCGCGCCAGGCGTCGTTGAAGATGTCGCACACCAAAAGGAGCTCCTCCCGGTAGCGGCGCATATCCAACGGCCGCACCCGCACCCCATGGGCGCGCCGGGCCCGTTCGATCAGCCGCCGGGCCCGCTCCGGCCAGTCCCCCGCGACGTCGAAGTCATAGGCGATCAGGTCCTTGCGCTTGCGGTAGCCGAGCTCCTCGAGGCGCAGCCGGTAGTAGGGGCGGGCGTGGCCCATCATCACCGAGGGCGGGCGGTCGAAGCCCGCCACCAAAAGTCCGCATTCGTCGTTGATGGAGGGGTTGAAGGGGCCCGCGATGCGCCGCATGCCGCGCTCTTTGAGCCAACCTTCCGCGGCACCGAGCAGCGCCGCGAACAGCTCCGGGCAGTCCTCCGCCTCGAGAAAGCCGAAGTGGCCGGTGGAGTCTCCATGGTGTTCGAGGTGGCGGCGGTTGATCTGGGCGGAGATGCGGCCCACCGGCACCCCGTCGCGATAGGCCAGGAAATAGCGGATCTCGATGCCGCGCCAGAAGGGATTGCGCCTTGGATCGAGATGCAGCCTTCGCTCCAGCTGAAGCGGCGCCACCCAGTTGGGATCGTCGCGGTAGATCCGCCTGGGGAGCTCCAGAAAGGGTTTCAGCCCGCAGCGCCCCTCGAGCGCCACCACCTCAAGGCGCGCCATGGGAGCGCGCGGTGCTGCGGCTGCGACGGCGGGCCTGGGCATAGCTGCGGTCGTCCGCGGACAGCCGCGCCACCCAGGGATAACGGCGCCGCTCCTCCTCGGTGTAGCCGAGGTTGAAGGCGGTGGGGCTCTTGGGACGGGTGTTGGGAGGATCGTAGAAGGTGCCCACGATGCGGTCCCAGAGCGGGTTGGTGATGCCGAAGTTGCCCTGTTCGTTGTGGAAATGATGGGCGAGATGACGCCTTTTGATGTCGCGCAGCCAGCGGTTTTTCGGCATCACCGGGAGGTGCTGCACGCAGTGGCAGAACTCGTAAAAGGCGAACAGCAGACATCCGGTGGCGAAGGCCGCCCAAAGCCCGCCCGCGCCGCCGATCAGGTAGCCGAGCGGCATGGTCACCACCACCAGCATCGGCAGGGTGGTGTAGAGCGCTCCGAACAATACCTTGAGGTCGTTTGGGTTCTGGTGGTGGTCGTAGTGGATGCGCTTCCACAAGCGCGCCGTGTAGGGGTTCTTGTACATCCAGCGGGCGTGGAGGACGAAGCGATGGAGGCCGTATTCGACGAGCGGATAGATCACCACCATGAGCCCCGCCGCCGCCAGCGTGGCGCCGAGGCCCGTGCCCGAGCGCAGCGCCAGAAGCCATCCGACCGCTCCGAGCAGCAGATAGACCTGGATG
>JALSGW010000295.1 GCA_026982585.1 Alphaproteobacteria bacterium
CACCACCTCTGAGACCGGCTCCTCCGCCTCTGAGGTGTGGGATCGGGGATCGCCCGACCCGACCTGCCGGCTTGCCACCAATTCGTCGATGGTGGCGAGCAGCCGGTCCAGCTCCACCGGCTTGGTGAGATAGCGGGAAAAGCCCAGGGCCAGGCACTCCTCCCGGGTCTGGGCGGTGGCATCCGCCGACAGCGCGACAATCGGCGGCAGTTCCTCGGGATCGAAGGTGAAGCGCAGCATCTTGACGGTCTCGGGACCGCTCATGCCGGGCATGTTGACGTCGATGAAGACGATGTCGAAGCGCCGCTCCTCGAGCCGTTCCACCACCCCGAAGCCGTCGTCCACCACTTCCACCCGATGGCCGGCCTGCTCGAGCAGCCGCGTGATCACCTTCTGGTTCACCGGATTGTCCTCGGCGAGCAGGATGTCCGCCCCGCGCACCTGTTGACGGCGGCCGCCCTCCGCCTCCGCACTCTCCCCCTCCCGCTCGAAGGGGGCGAGGGCGAGGCGCAGCATCCGCCGCAAAAGCTCGCCTTCGGCGTCCCGGGGCAGGTTCGCGAGCAAGGGCAGCGCTTGCTCCCCCTCCTCCATCCCGAGGCCGAGGATGTCGATGGGCTCGGCGTGCTCCAGGGCGTCGATCCTGGCGGCGAACTCGGCCGTCGAGGGCAGCTCGGCCCCAGGCAGCAGCAGCACGCAGCGCCGTCCCCGGGCCCGCCTCAGGGTATCGATCACCCCGGTGGGGCCGACGCTGAGGCGAGCGTCGAGACCTTCCTCGCGCAGCTGCTGGCAGAGTGCCAGGCCCGGCTCCGGAGGAGCGAGGATCGCCACCGTGCCCTGGATCCTGCCGTCGTCATCCTCCGCCAGGGGGCGGAACGGCACCTCGAACCAGAAGGTGGAACCGCGGCCGGGTTGGGAGGACACGCCGATGCGGCCGCCCATGAGCTGCACCAGTTCGCGGGCGATGGCGAGGCCGAGGCCGGTGCCGCCGACCCCCGCGCGCTGGACCGCACGGCTGCGGGCGAAGCGCTCGAAGATGCGCTCCTGCTCCTCGGGTTCGATGCCGATCCCGGTATCGCGAACCTCGAACCGCAGCCAGATCCGGTCCCCCTCGGCATCGAGCCGTTCCACCCGCAGCGTCACCCCGCCGCGGTCGGTGAACTTCACCGCATTGGCGAGCAGGTTCTGCAGCACCTGGTGCAGGGGTTCGAGGGCCCCCTCGAGGCGGGGCGGAATGCGCGGATCGAAGCGCAGCCGCAGATAGAGTCCTTTCTCCCGCGCGCTCGGTCGCAGCATGGCCCGCAGCTGGGCGAGCTTGCGGTCGAGATCGAAGGGCTGCACCGCCACCGCGAGCCGCCCGGATTCGATGCGGGCGAGATCGAGCACGGCGTTGACCAGGGTGAGCAGGGAGTCGGCGGCGTTGCGGATGGTGGCGGCGTAGTCGCGCTGTTCGCGGCTCAGGCGGGTGCGCAGCAGCACCTCGCTCATGCCGATGATGGCGTTGAGCGGGGTGCGGAACTCGTGGCTCATGTGGGCGAGAAAGCGGCTCTTGATGCGGTTGGCCTCCTCGGCCCGGGCAAGCGCGTCGGTGAGCTTGCCGAGCAGCACCGAGACGTAGGCCGGCAGGATGATGAGCGCGAGGATGAGGGAGGAGCTCAGGATCGGAAAGCGGTGCCACTGTTCGTTGTAGGTGGTGACCACCAGGAACATGAGCAGCGAGAGCACCGCGGCGGTGAACAGATAGAACCGGCCGTAGCGGAACCCGTGGCCGAACACGATCCAGAGCAGAATGGGATAGAAGGGGGTGGTGGCGGTGCCGCCGATGAGCATGGCGGCGTTGACGCCGCTTGTGTCGGTGAGAATGCCGATCAGGCGCCGCACCGGCGAGACCTGGGGGCGGGCGAGCAGGTGCAGGAACAGGCCCACCGCCACCACCATGCCGACGAGGAAGATCACCGTGCTCCAGTAGACGACCCAGGGCCGCTCCTCGGGCGGGAAGGGCGCCCAGAGCATGTAGAGGTACATGCCGGTGATGGTGACGATGCGGATGATCTGTTGTTCGTGCTCGCTGTCCTCCCGGCCGGCCAAGCGGGCCTTCAGCCACGCGATGCGGCCCCGAAGGCCGGAAGCCCCGGTCTCGCTTGTGCCGGTGTGATCCCCACCTTCACGCACGGGCGCACCCGGTCCTCACCGGCCGGAGCGGCGGCCGAGAAAGCGCTGGGCGAACTCCTCGGCAGGCAGCGGGGGGGCGATGGCGTGCCCCTGCACCTCCTCGCATCCGAGCGCCTCAAGCCGCTCCAGCTGTTCCCTTGTCTCCACCCCTTCGGCGATCACCCGCATGCCCAGGCTGCGGCCGAGCCCGATGATGGCGCGCACGATGGTATGGGAGCAAGCGGTTTCCTGGTCGAGGGCGTGCACGAACTGGCGATCGATCTTGAGCCGCTGCACCGGCAGCCGGTTGAGATAGGCGAGGGAGGAGTAGCCGGTGCCGAAATCGTCGAGCGCAAGCGAGATCCCCCGCTCGCGCAGGCTGTTGAGGCTGCGCAACAGGGCGCTGTCGTCCTGGACCAGGGCGTTTTCCACCAGTTCGATCTCGAGCAGGTCGGGCGCGAGACCGGTGCGCGCGAGGATGGCGTCCACCAGCTGTTCCACCTCCTCGTTGCGGAACTGCACCGGCGAGAAATTCACCGACAGCACCACCTCCCCGAGACCCTGCCGGCACCAGGCCTGATGCTGGCGGCAGGCGGTCTCCAGCACCCAGGCGGTGAGCGGCCCGATGAGGCCGATGCGTTCGGCGAGGGGGATGAAATCGGAAGGGGGGACGAGCCCGCGGTGGGGATGGTTCCAGCGCAGCAGCGCCTCCACCCCGATGAGCCGGTCCTGGCTCAGGCTCCATTGCGGCTGGTAGTAGACCAACAGCTGGCCCGCGGCGAGGGCCTGGCGCAGCTCGCCCTCGAGGGCCACCGCACGGCGGGCCTGGACGTTCATGTCCTGGGCGAAGAAGCGGTAGGTGTCGCGGCCGGCGTCCTTGGCCCGGTAGAGGGCGAGCTCGGCGTTCTTGAACAGATCCTCGGCGGAGCGGCCGTCGGCCGGGAAGAGGGCGACGCCGATGCTGGCGCTGATGTGGATCTCCTGCTGGGAGATGCGGAAGGGCTGGGCGAAGATGTCGCGCAGACGATGGCAGAGTTCGGCCGCTTCCTCCACCCGCCGGATGCCGGTCTGGATGACCGCGAACTCGTCGCTGCGGCGGCGGCCGAGATAGTCGGTCTCGCGCGTATGCGCGCGCATGCGCTCGGCGATGGCGGCGAGCAGGGCGTCGCCGAAGGCCTCGCCGAAGGCGTCGCCGATCACCTTGAAGCGGTCGAGATCGAGCAGATGCAGCGCCACCATGCGGCCGGAGCGACGGGCGCGCCACAGTTCGGAGGCGAGATGTTCGCGCAACAAGGCCCCGGTGGGCAGGCCGGTGAGGCGGTCGTACATGGAACCGCGTTGCTGCTGGTCGCGGCGCTCGAGCTCCGAGATGTCGAGGAACAGGGAGATGACCCGCCGCTCGTTCGGGTTGGGGCCGATGAGGGGCGCTTTCATGCACAACAGATGCACGCTGTCGCCGGCGAGCTCGACCACCTCGCGCAGCGGCTGGGGGAGCGGCCGGTTGCTCTGCAGCACCTTGTCGTCCAGCACCCGATGCCGGGTGGCGAAGCGCTCGCCGTGCACCTCCTCGAGGTCGCGGCCGATGAGGCGCTCGGGCTTGCTCATGAACAGGCTGGCGTAGGCGAGGTTGACGTAGACCAGCTGGCCGCGCTCATCCACCACGCTCACCGCCACCGGCAGGGCGTCGAGCAAGGTCCGCAGCGAGGCGTCCCGCCCGAGCAGGGAAGCCGGATGGTCGCGCAACGCCCGCTCGAGTTCGGCGGTGCGGCTCTGCAGGAGTTTTTGTTGGCGGCGCAGGGTCAACAGGTTGCGGGCGCGGGCGCGGAACTCCACGTGATCGACCGGACTGAGGAGGAAATCGGTGGCCCCCGCATCGAGCGCCCGATAGCAATAGTCCCGATCCTCGTAGACGGTCACCACGATGATGGGGACGTCCTCGAGGCCGGGGCGAGCGCGCAACAAGGCGATGAAGCTGGCGCCGTCGAGCTCCGGCATGTTGTAGTCGGTGATCACCAGATCGGGGGGCGGATGGTCGTCGAGATACCGCAGCGCATCGCGCGGGCTCGCGAAGGCGTGCACCCGAACCCCTTCCTCCACCGACTGGGCGAGACGGGTGAGGATGTTGCGGTTGGTGACCCGATCGTCGACCACCAGCACCGTGGCCATGCCCCCCGCCGGCACCGCTAATCTCCCCCGCCTTCGCTCACGAGGCCCCGCGCGCCTCTGCCGGCCAGCCGCTTCGAGCCATAGGTCATGGCGCACCACCGTTCAAGTGACAGGAGAAGTGCAGGCCCCCACACCCAACCTATCGGTTAAGCTCACCCGGCTGCGCCGACCTCGCCATTGTCGCCCACGCACGCCGATTGAAAGTGTATAGCAATTTCAAGGAGGCGGCCGCAAGATTATCGTCATATCGGAGTGCATCAGGGTGCGGACGCCCGAGCCGGGAGGAACGCTTCGGTGATCGAGGCCCTGTTCGCCCTTCTTGCCCATCCCGTCCTGCCCTGGGTGCTGTCGGGGGCGATCGTGGCGGCTGCGTTCGGTCTGTGGCTGCGCTTCGTCCACAGGCTGGCGCCGCTCGAGCAGGCGCTGCGGCGTGCGGTGGCGCTCGTGGAGGAGGCCCAGGGCAAGACGGGCTTTCGACAGCGTCTTGCGGCGCTCTCCCGGGAGCTTGCGCGGGATCCGCTGTTGGGGCCGAGCTGGTCGGCCTTCGCCGCCACCCTGCGGCCGGCACCGGGCGGGGAGGAGGCGATCGGCTACCTCCACCGGCCACGCGATCATTTCGACGAGCGGCTGATCCAGGCGGCCGGGATCAATGTGCGCTTCTATCAGACCCTCCCCCAGCTGCTGGTGGGTGTCGGGCTGTTCTTCACCTTCGTCGGCCTGGTGGCGGCGCTCTATTTCGCGAGCCGGGGGGTGGCCTCGCCGGAGGTGGCGGTGGCCCAAGCGGCGCTCAAGGACCTGCTCGCCGCCGCCACCTTCAAGTTCGCCACCTCCATCGCCGGTCTCGGCAGCTCGCTCCTGTTCTCCTGGCGCGAGAAGGCGGCGTTGCATCGCGTGCAGCATCTGATGGAACGTTTCGCTCTGGCGCTTGAGGCGCGGATGACGCCGATCTCGCTGGAGCAGGTGGCGGCCGCGCAGCTGGACGAGTTGCGCCATCACGGCGTGGCCCTCCAGCGGCTGGTCGAGGCGAGCGGGGAGGGACTGCCGCGGGCCGCGGAGGAGGCGCTGGAGCGGGAGCTGGCCCGGGCGGTGGCGCCCTTCGCCGCCGCCATGGAGCGGCTGGCCCGGCGGGTGGACGAGCGCGGCGAGGATCTGTTGCGGGTGAGCGTCCAGGGCCAGGCCCCCAGCCGCCGGCGCCAGGGCGGGATGGCGCCGGTCGAATCCACCCCTTCGCGGGACGCTGCGTGGGGTCTGCTTTTGCGGGAGCTCAGGGCGCTGCGCGAGACCCTGGTGCGCCGGACGGCGCCGGCGGGCGGGGATTCGGGCGGCGGTGCGGAGTCGGAGGAGAAGGTCTCGGCGGCGGCTGGGGGCGGGCTCGTGGCCCGGGACGCGGCGGCTGCGGAAGCACGGCTCGGGCGCCTGCTCGCCCTGATGGGCCGGCTGCACGCTCGGCTTACCGGACGCGGTGTGCGGCGGCGGGAGCTGATCGAGGCGCTCGAGCGGCTCCAGGAGGAGGTACGGCTTGCCGCGGCGAGCCTGCGGGAGCTGCGCGAGCGGCTTGCACGCGAGCGACCGCAGGAGGAAGAAGCCGTCCTCACCCTGGGCCGGCTCGAGGAGGAGCTGCGGCGCTCGCGGGAGACCTTGGCGGAACTCGCGCAGTCGGTCGGCGAGCGGAAGTGAGGGTGGAGGACGTCGATGCGGGAGGGCGTGCGTGCGGGCGGCCCCCAGGAGGAGGGCTATTTCGCCTCCGTGAGCGACCTCATGGTGGGGCTGTTGTTTTTGTTCATCATTCTGTTGATGGCCTTCGCTCTGTCCTTTCGCCAGGCGGAACAGGCGGCCGACACGCTGCAGCAGCGGCTCGCCGGAGAGCTCGGCGAGGTGCGGGAGGAGCGCGACCGGCTGCAGGACGAGCGCAGCGCGCTCGAAGCGGAGCGGAGGCGGCTCGCACTCGAGCGGGACGAACTCGTGCGGGAGCGGCAGCTGCTCACCGAACTTTTGGCCCGCTTGGCGGGCCGCGAGGCGTTGCGCACCGATCTGTTGTGGCGCATCGCCGACGCGCTGCTTGCGCGCGGGGTGGAGGTGGAGGTGGAGCCGGAGAAGGGCATCCTGCGCCTTCCGGAGAAACTGCTGTTCGATTCCGGGAGGGCGGAACTGCGTCCCGAAGGCCAGCGGGCGCTCGCCGTGTTGGCCGAGGTGCTGGCGGAGATCCTGCCCTGCTATGCGGGCGAGCCGCCGAGCCGGCATCCCTGCCCGGCCGCATCCGAGCCGATCCTGGAGACGGTCCTGGTGGAAGGCCACACCGACGACGTGCCCATCCACGCCGGCCCGTTCCGGGACAACTGGGAACTGTCGGCGGCGCGCGGGGTCAACACCTTCAAGGCGCTGATCGCATACGCGCCGGCTCTTGAGCGGATGCGCAACCTCAAGGGCGAGGCGCTGTTGGGAATCTCTGCCTATGAGGCCCGGCGGCCGGTGGTGGCGGGCACCAGCGAGGAGGCGCGACGGCGCAACCGGCGCATCGACCTGCGGTTTCTCATCGCCGCACCTTCGGCCGCCGACGTGAATCGCATCCGGCAACGGCTCGAGGAGCTGGCCCCTCTACAACCGTAAGGGGACTGTTCTTGCGAACAGTCCCCCCAGGGTCCCATCTCATCAGTCCGTCACACCGGAGACCCGCACAACGCCAGGTCGCTCGGTGCAAAGAAGATATTAACCAGTGGTTGAATTGGCGTCAAGCCCCTCGCTCAGCGACCGTTGTCCGGGCCGCCGGCTTCCCCTAGGTGAGGCGAAGAGGGGCTGTTGCCCTCCGGGGCCAAGGCCATGACGCGAGCCGTCTCCGAGGCGCGCGGGTTCTGCCCGTGGTGCGGCCACCCCCTGAGGCTCGTGCAACTCCACGGTTCGGCCCGTTGCGCCGTGTGCCGGGTGCCCGTCCACCCCTGCTGCGAAGGGGCGGCCCTGGATCACGGCGAAGCGTGCGGAAGTTACCGGCCCAAACCGGCGGAGCTCACGGACGAGCCCGCGCAGGAAGGACGCATCGGGCACGAGGAGGAGGGCGGGACGAGTCATGTCTGCGGCAGGATCCCACGGGCCGAGCCCGGATCCGGCGACGATACTGAAGGGTGAGTTGGTGCTCGCATCCGCGAGCGCCGCCCGCAGGCGGTTGTTGGAGGCGGCGGGTGTGCGGGTGCGGGTGGCGCCGGTGCGGGTGGACGAGGCGGCCCTGCGCAGGCGTCTTTGGGATAAGGGCGTGGACGGCGCCGAGGCGGCGGTGGAGCTCGCCGAGGCGAAAGCCCGCGCCGCCGCGCAGCGGCCGGAGAGGCGGTGGATTCTCGCGGCGGATCAGATTCTCGAACATCGAGGCCAGTGGTTGGGAAAACCCGACGATCTCGGGGCGGTGCGCGCGCAGCTGCAACGCCTGCGCGGCGATGTCCACCGGCTTCACACCGCGGCGGTGCTGTGGCATGGGGACGTTCCCCGCTGGCGGCATGTGGAGACCGCGCTGCTCCAGATGCGTTGTTTTTCGGACCGTTTTCTCGAAAGCTATCTCCGCGCCTGCGGCGAACAGGTGCGGGGTGCGGTGGGCGGCTATCACATCGAAGGGCTGGGGGTTCATCTTTTCGAGCGGGTGGAGGGCTGTCTGTTCGCCGTCCAGGGGCTGCCCCTGCTCCCGGCGCTCGAGGCCCTTAGGCGTTTCGGGATCCTTGCCGCATGAACCCGGGCCTGAGGCTGCTCGGTCTCACCGGCTCCATCGCGACCGGCAAGAGCAATGCCGCCGACGGATTCGCGGCGTTGGGCGTGCCGGTGTTCGACGCCGACCGCACCGTGCACCGGCTGCTCGCACCCGAAGGCGCCGCCGTTGCCGAGGTGTTGCGGCTCTTTCCCGACACCGCTGACGCCAAGGGCGGCATCGACCGGGGCCGGCTCGCGGCGCGGGTGTTCGGAAACACGGCCGCCCTGCGGGCGCTCGAGGCGGTGCTCCATCCCCGCGTACGGGAGGCCGAATACCGCTTCCTCGAACGCTGCGCACGAGCACGGGTGCCGCTTGCGGTGCTGGACATTCCGCTCTTGTTCGAGACCGGGGCGAGGGAACGGGTGGATCGCGTGCTGGTGGTCACCTGCCATCCGATGATCCAGGAGATCCGGGCTCTGCGCCGCCCCGGCATGAGCCCGGAGCGGCTCGCCCGGGTGCGCGCCGAACAGTGGCCGGAGGCGCACAAGCGAAGACAGGCCGATTTCGTGATCACCACCGGGCTTGGCCGCGACGTCACCCGACGCCAGATCGAGGCCGTCTATCTCTGCATGCTCGACGAGCCCGCCCGGGCCTGGCCGTGGCGCTGGCGGCTGCGGGCGGCGCGATCCGGCTGGAGGCGATGATGCGCGAGGTGGTGCTGGACACCGAGACCACCGGTCTCGAACCGGAGGCGGGACACCGGGTGGTGGAGATCGGCGCGGTGGAGCTGGTCCACCGCATGCCGACGGGCCGCACCTACCACCAGTATCTCGACCCCGAGCGCGACGTACCGCCGGAGGCGGAACGGGTGCACGGGCTCACCCGCGCCTTCCTCTCCCGTTTCCCCACCTTCCCCGAGATCGCCGACGACTTCCTCGCCTTCCTCGCCGACAGCCCGCTGGTGATCCACAACGCCGGCTTCGATCTGCGCTTTCTCAACGCCGAGCTGGCCCGCTGCGGGCGCCCGCCGCTCGATCCGAGCCGGGCGGTGGACACCCTGGTGCTGGCGCAGCGGCGTTTTCCCGGCCAGAGCAACAGCCTCGAAGCCCTGTGCCGGCGCCTCGGGGTCGACGATTCCAAGCGCGGTCTCCACGGTGCGCTGCTCGACGCCCAGCTGCTGGCCGAGGTCTACGTCCTGCTGGTGGGAGGCCGTCAGCCCACCCTCGCCCTCGAACCCGCCGCAAACGCACCCCAGCGGGCGGCGTTGCAGCGACGCTACCGGCCCCCGCGACCGCACGCCCCGAGCGAGGCGGAGCTCGCCGCCCATGCCGCGTTCCTGCGCGAGATCGACAACCCGCTTTGGCTGCGCGAGGAGGAATGAGGGCTGAGGCGCGCTGCGACGAGCGACCGCTTTGGCAGGACCGAACCGCCCCCCTTAGAAGGCCGTGGGCGCTGCGGTGCGAGCGAACGGAGAGGGCCGCATGAGCAAGATTCGCGTGAAAAACCCGATCGTCGAGCTGGACGGCGACGAAATGGCGCGCGTCATCTGGCAGATGATCCGGGAAAGGCTGATCCTTCCCTTCCTCGACGTGGATCTCGTGTATTTCGATCTGTCGATCCAGAACCGCGACGCCACCGAGGATCGCATCACGGTGGAGGCGGCCGAGGCCATCAAGCGCCATCAGGTGGGCGTCAAATGCGCCACCATCACGCCGGACGAGGCGCGGGTGCGGGAATTCGGCCTCAAACGCATGTGGAAGTCGCCCAACGGCACCATCCGCAACATCCTCGGCGGCACCGTCTTCCGCGAGCCCATCATCTGCCGCAACGTGCCGCGTCTGGTGCGCACCTGGACCAAGCCCATCATCATCGGCAGGCACGCCTTCGGCGACCAGTACAAGGCGGTGGACCTGCCCATCCGCGGCCCCGGCCGGCTCACCCTCACCTTCCATCCCGCGCACGGCGGGCCGCCGGAGACGGTGGAGGTGCACGACTTCCCGGGCTCGGGGGTGGCGCTCGGCATGTTCAACGAGGACCGCAAGATCGAGGACTTCGCCCGGGCCTGCTTCAATTACGGGCTCGAGCGCGGCTATCCGGTCTATCTCTCGACCAAGAACACCATCCTCAAGACCTACGACGGACGCTTCAAGGACATCTTCCAGCGCGTCTACGAGCAGGAATTCCAGGAGCGCTTCGCCGAACGGGGCCTCACCTACGAGCATCGGCTGATCGACGACATGGTGGCGGCGGCGCTCAAATGGGAGGGCGGCTTCGTCTGGGCCTGCAAGAACTACGACGGGGACGTCCAGTCCGACGCCGTCGCCCAGGGATTCGGATCGCTGGGGCTGATGACCTCGGTGCTCATGACCCCGGACGGCCGCACCATCGAAGCGGAGGCCGCCCACGGCACGGTGACCCGTCACTACCGGCTCTGGCAGCAGGGCAAGGAGACCTCCACCAACCCCATCGCCTCGATCTTCGCCTGGACCCGTGGCCTGACCTATCGCGCCCGGCTCGACGGCACCCCCGAGGTGGCGGCGTTCGCGGAGACCTTGGAGCGGGTGTGCGTGGAGACGGTGGAGGCGGGCAAGATGACCAAGGACCTCGCCTTGCTGATCGGGCCCGACCAGCCCTGGCTCACCACCACCGCCTTCATGGAGGAGATCGAGCGCGAACTGCGCCGTCGCCTGGACGCCTGACCCGCTCCGGCGCGCGCGTCTGCGCGACGGCCCGAGCCGGCTGTTCCTCACACGAGGGGCGCTTTGTCGTGGCGCTGGCGCGGGGGCATGGTCCGGCGGCCGCGCCGGCCGCACGCCATCTGGATGCCGGCTACGGTGTCTGGGCTTGCGTGAGCAGGCGCAGGGCGGCGAGCGCCATCACCTGGCTCGCGCGCACCATGTCGTCGATGGCGATGTGTTCGTCGGGCTGGTGCGCCTGTTCGAGCCGTCCCGGGCCGTAGGCGATGCAACTGGGCTGGCGGCCGATGCGCAGCACGTGCTTGTGGTCGTAGGTGCCCGGCGAGCAGACGAAGGCCGGAGCGATGCCGAGCACCTCCTCCACCGCTCGGGCGAAGGTGCGGGGGAGCAGGCCGCCTGCATCCCCCCAAAGCGGCTCCACCAGCAACAGTTCGCGCAGCTCGAAGGCAAAGCCGGGGCGCGTGCGGGCAAGCCGCTCGAGCAGCTCCAGCACTTCCGCGCGCACCTGGTCGGGGCTCTCCTCGACAACAAAGCGCCGGTCCAGGATGACCGTGCAGCGGTCGGCCACACAGGGGGTCGGAAGCCCGCGGGCCGGGGGCATCTGGCCGCCGTGGATGGAATGCAGGGTCAGGCTCGGCCTGCGCGCGGCCTCCGGCACCACCGGCATGGCGGTGCGGCGCTGGGCGAGGCGCGGCCGCAGCTCCTCCTCCAAAAGCTGCAGGAAGGCGGCGGCGTGGCGGATCGCGCAGGCGCCGAGATGCGGCATGGATCCATGGCCGATCCGGCCCGAAAGCGAAACCTCGGCCCACCACACCCCGCGGTGGCCGATGCAGATGCGTTCGGGATCGAGCGGCTCGGGGATCACCACATGCTGCACCCGGCGCGGATCGAACCAGCCCTGTTCCGCCAGATAGCCGACCCCGGCAAGGCCTCCCGACTCCTCGTCCACCGTCGCCGACAGCTCGAGCGCGCCGGGAAAATCCGGCCAGCGGTCCACCAGCACCTCCACCGCCACCACCGCGGCCGCGATTCCCCCCTTCATGTCGGCCGTGCCACGGCCGAAGATGCGGCCGTCGCGCACCTCGCCGGCGAAGGGATCGACGCTCCAGCCCGCCCCCGGCGGCACCACGTCCATGTGCCCGTTGAAGTGCACGCACGGGCCGGGGCGGCCGCCGCTCTTGCGGGCGATCAGGTTGATGCGGGGAAAACTGTCGCTGTCCGCATCGCTTCCGCGCGCCCGCTCGAAATACAGCTCGAAGTGTCGCTCGCGCAGCCGGGCGCCCAGATAGCGGGCGAACTCCGGATAGTCGGAGCCCGGCGGGTTGACGGTGGGAATGCGCACGAGATCGCGGCAGAGCTCGACCATCTCCGCCCGCCGTGCTTCGATGTCGGCCAGGATGGACTCGACCGCCGGTACCACCGCGCGACCTCCTTCGGGGCCGAGCATGGAATGGTCGATGCCGGCTGTCAAAGTCCCGGCGGGGAGGAGGACATGGTTGACGACGGCGATATCGCCCCCATCCTGCGCGCCCGGCTTGCGGGCGAGCCGCTTGTGCGTGTTGCGGGGCTTCGGGATCTGGACGATGGCTACCGGCTCCAGGAGCGGGCCAATGCCGAGCTTGCGCGGCATTTCGGGCCGGTGGTGGGAATCAAGATCGGCGGCACCACCGCCGCCATGCGCCACTACATCGGCGCGCCGGAGCCGGTGTTCGGATGCGTGTTCAGGGCACACCTCCAGCGCGGACGGGGACGGGCGGAGCTCTCCCGCTATCGGCGCCTGGGCCTTGAATCGGAGATCGCCGTGCGCCTCGGCCGTCCGCTTCCGCTTCAC